>NZ_JBFJPY010000027.1:0-34115 GCF_041616895.1 Arsukibacterium sp. | reverse complement strand
TAACGACATAGCATCGAGGTTGTCGGGCTCGGTTAATAATACCCTGGCCACCGCGCGCCCGGCCCGGCCGAGGTTTTCATCGCCACCGACCACGATTAATGCCTGGGAGTAATTTAACAACAGCGGTATCCGATTCGGGCTAAGCGCCAGTGATTTTTCAAATGCTTCGATAGCATCTTCCATTAAGCCCTGTGACATCCAGATCCGGCCAAGTAACATCCAGGCTACCGCATCATCGCCATCCACTGCCAGCTTAGTGCGCAGTGCCAGCGCAAACAGGCGGGTTTCATGCTCAGATAATGGCTCACCCTGGCCCAGCAGCGCCCGCTCACCATAACTTGCCAGTTCGGTTTTGGCTAGCTGCCAGTCAGCCAGTTGCTGATAATGACCATTAAACCGATAGGTTAATGCCACCACCACAAACACCAGCGCGACCAGCGCCAGATGCCATAACAATTGATGTTTCGGCTGGCGAAAATTAATGGTTTGCTGCTGTTGCTGATTAAACTGCTGTTTTAATTCTGCCGCGGCGCTGACAAAGTCCTGCTCGGCCAGCTCACCACTGTCTCGGGCCAGCGCCAGCAGTTGCAGACGCTCTTCAAATAACTGCAGCGGCGTTTGGTTGTTGGCTGCACTGGCTTTACGGGGCCAACTGATAATAATGACGCAAAGCGCCAGCATAAGCAGGGCAACCAATAGCAGAGGCCATAACGTCATTTCTTACTCCGGTATTGTTCAATTAATTGATCCAGCTCAGCATCCAGTTTGGCCGACCCGCTTTGCCCAGATGCTGCCTCTGCTGCGGCGTCTGTTGAAAATTCATCAGCCTGCTGACGGCGGCGTTTTAACTGCAGCGCAACCAGAGCAAGCAGCATAAGCAAGGGTGCTAGCCACAATAACAGGGTATAGCGATTTAACGGTGGCTGATAATGGACGAAATTGCCGTAACGGTTGATCATATAATCTAATACGTCGTCGCGATTACCGCCCTGCTTAATCATATCGTAGGTTTTCTGGCGCATGTCGACAGAGACAACCGCATTGGAGTCGGCAATATTCTGATTTTGACACTGCGGGCAACGTAGCTCAGCGGTAAGCTGTTGATAAAGCTGTCGTTGCGTTTCGTTTTCAAACTGCAACGCTTCTTCGGTTGCATAAGCCGGCATAGCAAACAATAAGATGGTGAGGAACCGCAGCAGCATTTTCATCACTCGGTGCCATCCTGTTGCCGCCATTTCTGATAAAGCGGCGCCAGTTTATTACGCCATACCTGCGGATTAATATCGCCAATGTGATGCTCGCGCACAATGCCGTTGCTATCGACAATAAAGGTTTCAGGCGCACCGCTTACGCCTAAATCCAGCGATAAACTGCGATCTGCATCCAGTATATTAAACTGATAAGGGTTACCACGCTGCTGCAATTTGTTGCTGACATCGGCCTGTAACAAGGCTAAATCAAAACTCTCGCCCAGCAGTGGGTCGACCGGTAATACGTAATATAAGCCAATAATTTTAACGCCCTGTTGCTTCAGCTCTGTCATATAACTGAGCTCGGCGTTACAGGTAGGGCACCAGGTGCCCCAGACATTCAGTAAAAACGTTTCACCATGCAGTTGCTCTGGCTGCCAGCGCTTCGCTGGCTGCATTAAATCAGGCAGGCTGAATGCGGGCAGCGGTTTGTTGGTGGTAACCGACTCACGCTCCATCGGGTTTGAAAACAGGCCACTGAGTAAAAATAGCGCCAGGGTCAGAAACAACACCAATGGTACATAAAACATAAGTTTACGCATTAGCAGCCTCCGAATTATTCGCGGCAGTAAGCTTGCTGCTACCACGGCGATAACGCTTATCGAGCAGTGCCACCAGCGCACCCAGCGCCATCAGCAAGCCACCTAGCCAAATCCAGCGGACGAAAGGTTTAACGTAAAGTCGCAGGGCCCAGGCATCGCCCGGCAGCGCCTCGCCCAATGACACATACAGATCACGGCTTAATCTGGCATGCACTGCCGACTCCGTCATCACGGTGCGCTGGATCTGATAGAAACGTTTCTCGGCATGCAACTGACTGATCAGTTGGCCTTTACTATTATGCACGGCAATTTCTGCCGCTTCGCCGCCAAAGTTTGCGCCCTGTAACGGGTATACGTCCAGCAAGGTAAACTGGTAACCGGCCAGACTGATGCTGTCATTAATTTGCATCCGGACATCGCGCTCGACGCTGTAGGTTTTAGTCATGGCAACCCCCACCACCAGCACGGCGAAACCGATATGGGCGATGGTCATGCCGTAGTGGCTGGCGTGCAACTTAAACGCACCCTTGCTAACCGAACCAAACTGGCTGAGCCGCTGGTATAATTCGTACAATGCTGATAACCCGACCCAGGCGCCTAACAGCAACCCCAGCAGGGCTAAATTTGCCTGGATACTTTGCATTGCAGCCAGGGTACCGAGGGCCAACGTCAGACTGGCAAGCGCAATTAAGCTAAAAGGCCCAAGCAACGGCTTCACCGGCTGCTGTTTCCAGCGTACCCAAGGCCCGAGGCCAAGCAATAACGCAAACGGGATAGTCAGATAGTAAAACATCTGGTTAAAAAACGGTTCGCCAATCGAAATGGTGCCCAGCCCCAACTCTTTATGAAACAGCGGAAATAAGGTACCTAAAAACACCACTAAAGTGGCGGTTAGTAAAAAGACATTATTGCCCCACAGCATTACTTCGCGCGAAAACAGCTGATAGCGCGCCTGACTGCGTACCGAGTTCATCCGGCTGGCATATAACGCCAGCGAGCCACCAATCACCAGCAGCAAGAACACCAGTAAGAATATACCCCGATCAGGATCGGCGGCAAACGAGTGCACCGATACCAGCACTCCGGAGCGGACTAAAAATGCCCCAACCAGACTTAATGAGAACGCCCCTAATGCCAGCAATACCGTCCATGACTTGAAGGTACCGCGCTTTTCCGTCACCGCCAGGCTGTGTAATAACGCTGTGCCTACCAGCCATGGCAGGAAGGAGGCATTTTCAACCGGATCCCAGAACCACCAGCCGCCCCAGCCCAGCTCATGGTAGGCCCACCAGCTGCCAAACATAATACCTAAGGTTAAAAACAACCAGGCTGCCAGCGTCCAGGGCCTGGCCCAGCGTGCCCAGGTACTGTCAAATTTACCGCCAATCAGCGCGGCAATAGCAAAAGCAAATGACACCGCAAAGCCAACATAGCCCATATACAACAGCGGCGGATGGATAATCATGCCAAAATCCTGCAACAGCGGATTTAAATCCATTCCCTCTACCGGATAAAACGGCAAGCTGCGGGCAAACGGGTTAGACATAAACAATGAAAACGCAATAAAACCAATATTGATAAGGCCCAGCACACCCAGGATCCGGCCCTGCATTAACAGGGGTAAGCCTTTGGAAAATATTGCCACCAACGCGGTCCAGCCCGACAACATTAAGATCCACAGCAGCATTGAACCTTCGTGGGAACCAAAACTAGCGGTTATCTGATAATACCAGGGCAAAATTGAACTGGAATTGGTCGCGACATTAATCACGGTAAAATCGCTGGTTAAGAACGCATGAACCAGCGCCAGTTTTGCCAGCAAACAAAAAATAAACAAACCAATCGCCAACGGTTTGGCCTGCAGCAATGCCCGTTGGTTACCACTAAAACTGCCATACAGTGGCACAATGGCCAGTAGTATTGATAATGCCAGAGCAAAGGTCAGTGCCAACTGGCCATATTCAGCTATCATCGCCCTGCCCCTTAATACGTTGGTTTATCTGCTGGTTTGCCGTAGCCATTCTCTGCGCTGCTATCACCCGTGGCAAAATTTGCCTGCGAGGGTGGCACGTGGCGGATCCCTTTCATGGCTTCGGCAACTTCTGCCGGCATATATTCTTCGTCATGCTTGGCCAGTACTTCCGTTGCCGCGATAAGATCCGGTGCCTGCAGGGTGCCTTGCGCGACAATACCCTGCCCTTCGCGAAACAGATCAGGCAAAATGCCTTCATACTCTACCCAGACCGTTGGCCCGGTATCGACCAGCTGAAAACGGACTTTTAAACTTTGTGGATCGCGTGACACCGTGCCGGGTACCACCATGCCACCGATACGCAGGCGCTGTCCGACTATCGGTTTTACTTTATCTTTACCCAGCCCTTCCACCAACTGGGTGGGGGTGTAAAACAAGTCAATATTTTGCTGCAAAGCAAACAGCATAGCACCAACCGCCCCGGTGATTAGACTGATGATGAGTAAAATCGAAAACAGGCGTTTTTTACGTCTTGGCTGCATTAGATTTGTTGCTCCTGATACTGCTTAATTCGTTGTTCGCGGGCAATCGTTGCTTTTAACTGCTGCTTAAACTGGTGTTGCTGGTACATACTGATGGTAATTAACCCCGCCAGCAGCAAATAGGTGATACCAAACGACAACCAGACAAAAAAGCCATAGCCCCCCATAGCCCAAAACTCACTGAAAGACTGAAAATGCATATTTAGCCTCCTACCAGCTTTCTGACCCAGGGCCGGTGCTGTTCGTTCATTAATATGGCAGTGCGCAGCCTTAAACAGGTTAACGCCAATAGTAATACGGCAAAAGCCAGAATACTGATTAATAACGGCCACAACATACTGGGGTCAATGGATGGTTTGGCGAACTTTGTAATACTGGCGCCCTGATGCAAGGTGTTCCACCATTCTACGGAAAAATGAATAATGGGTAAGTTGATCACCCCGATTAATGCGAGCAAGCTGGATACCTTAGCCCCCACTTGGCGGTCACTGAAGGCGCCATTTAACGCGATCACACCTAAGTATAAAAATAACAAAATAAGTTCCGATGTCAGGCGGGCATCCCATACCCACCAGGCGCCCCACATCGGTTTGCCCCAGGCCATACCAGTCGCCAGCGCAATGACGGTATACACAGCGCCAATTGGCGCGATGGCCAGTACGGCCCAATGGGCCACTTTAATTTGCCAGACCAGTGCTACAAACGCCGCACTGGCCATGGCCGCGTAAGCGCCCATTGACATAATGGCTGATGGCACATGAATATGAATGATCCGGTAACTGTCGCCTTGTTGATAATCAGCCGGAGTAAATGCCAAACCCCAGATATTGCCCAACAGCAGCAGTGCCAGCGCACTGACCATCAGGTAAGGCAGCAGTTTGCCGCAAAAATGATACAGCGTTTCACTTTTAGCGTACGGATCTAACCACTTAAACATATCAACTCACATTAATTCGCAATGCACTGGTCACAGCCATTGGTACCAGCGCTAACGCCAATAATAACATGGCAAGTAAAATGGCCAATTGCCCCTGATACCCCAGCCCGATACTGGCGGCCTCTATGGCGCTACTGGCAAAAATTAATAGCGGAATATACAGTGGCAAAATCAGTAGCGCCAGTAAAATACCGCCTTTATCGGCAGCCATGGTGAGGGCCGAGCCGAGCACACTTAGTAAACTCAGCAACGGGGTACCGAGCAACAAGGTTAATGCCATTGCGCTCAGTGCCGCCTGCTCCAGCCCCAGCAACAAGGCAACCACCGGTGACAACAACAGCAACGGCAGCCCGGTACTGAGCCAGTTGGCAAAGGTTTTGGCCAGCACAAACGCCAGCAGGCTGTGCCGCCCTGCCACTAATTGCTCGATAACGCCGTTGCGGTAATCATCTTTAAACAGCCGCTCTGCAGCCAGTAGCACACTAAGCAACGCGGCAATCCAGATAACCCCCGGAGCAATAATACGTAACATATTGGGCTCTGGCCCAACCCCTAATGGAAACAGACTGAGCACAATAATAAAAAACAGGATGGGATTCAGCCAGTCGGCTTTTTGCCGGGCCAGTAAACGCAGTTCACGCTGTAAAAAAACCATGCTTACCATCGGTAGGTCAGCTCCAGCTGAATTAAAGACTGAAATTGCAACGTAAGCTGTTGATGCGTCGTTAAGATAATGGCACCACCCTTATTCAGATGTTCCAGCATATGCTGTTGCAGCAGGCGAATCGCACCTTGGTCCAGTGCAGTAAAAGGCTCATCGAGGATCCAGATTAACGCTGGTGTTAACCACAACCGGGCCAGGGATACCCGCCGCTGCTGCCCGGCAGATAACATACGGCACGGTATATCCTCCAGGCCCGCTAAACCTAGTTTGGCCAGTAGCGCCCAATCATCAGCCGGTTGCAAAGTGGCCGCAGCCCGCCAGAAACGCAAATTTTCTAAGGCCGTTAATTGCTCATGAACACCGCTCTGATGGCCGATATAACATAAGTTGGCGCAATAGGCTGGCAAGCTTTCTGCTAATGGCTTAGCCTGATAATACAATTGACCATCGTCGGGCTGTGCCAGACCCGCTAATATACGTAACAAAGAACTTTTGCCAGCGCCATTTTTGCCTTGTATTTGCAGCAACTGGCCGTAACTAAGCTGAAGCGACAATTGCTCAAATAACACCCGGTCTTGCCGGATGCAACTTAACTGCTGGCCTTGTAACACCGGCCCGGCATTTTTTGTGACAACGGATGCGGCATCTGTTGCTGCAGTGCTGGCAAATAGTGGCTGATTTAAGTTCACTGACCCTGGTATCGACGGCTGTTAAAATTGCGCGCATAGTAGCATACCGCAGCGGGAATACGAATCAGAACTACTGCTGGCAACGTGATTAATCAGGGGAAATATGAACCAGATCAATCTGGAAAAATTATTGCAGAGTCCGCCATCAAGCGCCTCATCTAAAACCGGGGCAAACAGCGCTGAGCTAAAACTATTGGTTGGCGAGCTTTACACCGCCAGACTGCAAATGCTGTCGGGCACCAACCAGCTGCAGCTGCAAACGCCTCAGGGCCAGCTAAAAGTTGCGATACCTGCACAGCTCGCTCAGCAAATCAGTCAGCAATTTGGCCCGCAGTTACAGATAAAGTTAAGCCCAGTTAGCAATAATCAACTTAGCCTTACCGTGCAGACGATGCCGCCACCGGCCAGCAGTATTGGTCTGACTACCGCCCAACTGCAGCCGGTTATCAGTCAATGGCTTAGTCAGCAGTTGCCAACACTGCAGATAAAGCCCGATAGTAATGTTAGCCTGACTAATCATCATGCCCGGGCTGGCATTAGCGCTGGCAGCAACCTGGCCGCGCAGGCCAGCCCTCAGAATACTCAGAACTCGCAGCAGGCTCAGGTTAATCTGCCGTCTAACATGGCCGTTAGCCAGTCAGTTCAAGCGCAAGCAGCCAGCCAGCCGGTTACCTTGCCAATGCAACTTGATTTGAAAACCGGTCAGTTACAATTGACCGGCACCACCGCTGCCAGTCCGGTATTGCTTACCTTAACCAGCAAGGAGCTCGCCGCGTTTAACCGGCTTGTGCAGGCTAACAATACAGCGTCGGCACCGCCTCCCTTAACAAGCGCAGGACGCCAGAGTGTCGTGCTGACAATAACCACAAGCCAGAGTACTCAGCTGCAATTGTCGCTGCAACCTGCTGCAGCAGCCGGTGCAGTCGCCCCCAGCCCGACAGGCGTCGAACCGCTTTCTTTAAGCCCGGCATCGGCACAGCAGCTGTTACGTGCTCTGATAAGTCAGTTGCCACCGATTGAGCAACGTATTACGCCTGATGCGACGAAAATTCGTATCGGCCAGCTGAATATTACAATACCGCCTCAACTGTCGGCTACACTGGCCAGTATGGCTAACATCGGGGCAAACCCGACATCAGCCAGCACACCGCTAAACCCCGCTAATAATCTGGTGCCACTATTGCTGCAATTGCAGGCCCCGCAGAATAAAAACGGGCAATGGCAATTATTACTACAAGCCAGCGGACCAAGCAGCACCGTCACGGTGAATCAAAACCAGGCCGATCGGCCGATAAACTGGCAGGCTAACTCAGCTAACGTTCAGGCGGGCTCATCGCAACCGCCGCTGAAAAACACCGTACAGACAACCCCTGTCATGCAACAACTAATACAGCTACCGCCAGAAGTAAAAACTCAGGCCTGGCGTAATTTACTGCCGCTGTTGTCTCAACCGTTGTTGCAGCCCAATAGCATGCCAAATCTGCCAGCGGCGCTGCAACAATTGTTCAGCCAGATCCAGCAAAGCCTGCCTGAGATCAGCAAACCGATAGCGCCGCCGGCTATTGCCGCCCAGCTTGCTGCCGCACTGCAGTTTCAGCCATTACAAAGCCAGCCAAATCTGCAAACCAGCGGCGGCACGCTGGCACTGGCCATTCAATTGCTGTTGGGTCATTTAAGCCAGAAACAACAAACACCGGCCGCCAACGCGCCGGCAAACCGCTTAAGCCAGCTGGTATCGCAACTGGATGGGGCGCAGGCTGGCAGCGCGCTGCGTCAGTTGGCCAGCTTAAGCAGCCCGTTGCAGCAAAGTCAGCTGGCCACAGTGGATGCACAAAGTCAGCTGCAGCAATGGCTATTGCAGTTGCCTTTGCAGCAGCAAGGCCAGACCATATTGCCGCAGTTGCAGATAGAACAACGGGATGCCGAAGGTAAAAATGGCAGCGAAGGCCGGAAACAGTGGCAACTGACCATGAAATTTGACTTGCAGCAATACGGTAAACTTTTAGCGGTAGCGAAACTGCAGGACTGCGAGTTACAACTGCAGTTTTATACTGACCATAATCAGGCGTTACGATTGGCCCAGAAATTTCTGCCGCTGCTAAAAGATCGCTGCGCAGCGCAGGGGTTAACCGTCACCAAAGCCGACTGTCAGCTGGGGAAAATCCCTGAAAGCTTGCTGCCCAGGCACAACAGCCTGTTAACGGTAAAAGTATAAGGATAACAACAGATGGCCAACGACGATAAGCAAAGCAATAAGCCCCAGCGCAGTGCCACCGCATTAAAGTATGATGGTAAATCGGCACCGACAATCGTGGCCAAGGGACATGGCGAACTGGCAGAGGATATTATTGCCCTGGCCAAAGAGCATGGTGTGCTTATTCATCAGGACGATGAGTTAAATCGGCTGCTCAGTCAGCTTGAGCTGGGCGATAATATTCCGAAAGAGCTGTATGTGGTGATTGCCGAGCTGATTGCATTTTCTTACGTGCTGCAAGGCAAATTTCCGGATCAATGGCAGAATATCCACCAGCGGATTGATTTAAAAACCTAAAAAGGGTCAGAGTGAATAAACTAGTAGTAAAAAAAGGGTCAGAGTGAATTCTTTATTCACTCTGACCCTTTTTTACGATTTGGCTTGGTGCAGGTTAAATAACAGCTCAGCCTCGGCGCGCGGTAATTCACATTCGCGCATAATTTCTTCTAGATCGGCGCCTAATTGTACCATTTTCATGGCCCGGGTATAAATTTTGCTCTCAGGATCGGTCAATGACAACGCTTGTTGTTGTTCGGCCAGCTCGGTATAAGCGCCATGCAACTGGCTGAGCTGGTTTTCAAGCGTCAATACCCGCTGGTCTAGCGTTAATACCCGTTGCCCTACCCCGATAATACCAGCACGAAGCTCTTCGGTCTCGTTCTGAGCGGATGTCAGTTGTTGGTTATTCAATTCAAGCTGTTTTTCTAACACCGCCAACTGCTGACGATTGACATGGCGTTGGCGCAACAGTTGCCAGAATAACAGCAGTACCAGCAACCCGGTAACAATAGCCTGGCCCAGCATCCATGGGTTCATCGCCAGTTCTCCGCTTACAGACTATTAATTTCTTCCCACTCTTCATCATTGAGGAGTTTGTTTAAATCAACCAGGATCAGCAACTCGCCTTCACGATTTGATACTCCCTGGATAAAACGGGCGCTTTCATCAGTACCAACATTTGGCGCAGTGTCCACCTCGGATTGTTTCAGGTATACCACCTCAGCCACGCTGTCGACCAGAATACCAATAACCTGACGCTCGGCTTCAATAATCACAATGCGGCTGTTATCGGTGACATCGCCGGCCTCCAGACCAAATCTGGCACGGGTATCAATTACCGTCACCACATTGCCCCGCAGGTTAATAATGCCCATCACATAGCCGGGTGCACCGGGTACAGGCGCAATTTCGGTATAGCGCAGTACTTCCTGTACCTGCATAACATTGATACCGTACGTTTCTTCCTGCAACCGGAACGTTACCCACTGGAACACCAGATCGGTACTTTCTTTTTTGCCGGTTGTCTTTGCCTGGTTATTGCTCATATACCGCTCCTGTAAATTGTACTGCCCGCTCAGGCGTTGATGTCCTGACCACGATTAAGTAAGTTAATCATAGCGTCCACATCAACTAAAGCACACATATGCTTTTTAATTAATCCTGCCATCCAGGGTCTTTTGCCATCCGTTTCCCGCCATTTTACCTCGTCTTGCTCCAGACTAAAGGTATTTATCAGCGTTTCACATGCCAGCCCCCAGTTGCTGGTACCCAGCATAATAACATACTGATAGTTTAGCTTTTGCTGCATAACCTGATCATATTTTTCTGGCATAACCCAGCGGGCACTGTCCACCACGCTGATCTTTTGCTGCC
Source organism: Arsukibacterium sp. (assembly GCF_041616895.1). GTDB lineage: Bacteria > Pseudomonadota > Gammaproteobacteria > Enterobacterales > Alteromonadaceae > Alishewanella. The sequence goes on along the minus strand of NZ_JBFJPY010000027.1, from coordinate 23,612 downwards.
GGTAAAGCATAACGCCTTTGAACCAGGCTGGCTTGCCGAATAAACTGTTTGTTTCAGTTAGTTGATGAATTCCACCAAGTTCGGTAAGGGGTACTGCCAGTTTTAGCCCCGCGACATTAAAAAATAATGCCTGAAACCGACCTTGCCGGTAAGATTTGCTGACGGTATCCGGGATAACCGCTGGCGGCACTTCTTTTGCCACTGCCAGTCGCTCAGCAATGGGTATGTCACGATTGTGTACCGGCACACTTACATCAGCAGCGGGGACATCAGCAACAGGACTAACCCGGTTAGCCACTGCTGGTTTTTCTGCCGTAGGGGTAATGACGGCTGCTACCTTTGACTCAGGCACAACCGGTTTGGCCTCAACCTTGGCGACCGGACTGGCCTGCGCCAACAAGCGGTTTAGCTCCCGGGTTTTAGCATCTTCTACCAGGCTGGTTTCAGTGGCGCCGTCGTCAGTTAATAACGCAGATAAATAATGCTGCATTACCTTCTGGCTGGCGATTAAGCTACTCATTACGCCTCCGGTGCCAACTGCAATAAATAGGTTAGCAAGGTATTGTAGGCAAATACCCCCCGGGAAGTCGGCGCAAATACGTTTGGTGGCGTTTGGGCGACACTGGCATCCCGGAATTTGGTATCTACCGGTACGACTGCCGACCAGACTTTATCCTGATAACTGGCTTTTAATTCTTTGTAGGCTTCAAGCGATGCCCGGGTTCTTTTATCATACATGGTAGGAATAATGGTAAACGCATAATCTCTGTTTTGCGAGCTACGCATTAGGGCCATGGTAGCGATCATCCGCTCCAGCCCCTTTAGTGCCAGAAACTCTGTTTGCACCGGAATTAAAATCCGGTTACAGGCGGCAATCGCATTAACCATTAACACCCCCATTACCGGAGGACAATCCAGCAGCACGTAATCATATTCTGCTTTCACTTTTTGTAATGCTTTTTTTAAAATTAGCCCCATACCACCTTTATTGCCAAGCGAGCGGTCAAGGGTGGCCAATGCCATTGAGGAAGGCAGAATATCCAGATTGCTAACGCCACTTGGGCACAGAGATTGTAAAATTTCTTCGCGGGTGATGTCTTTGCCGCGAATAAAAATATCGTAAACACTGTTTTCCAGCTCTTCAGCATCGATACCGAAATAGTAGGTCAGTGAGGCATGCGGATCGGTGTCCACCAGCAGCACCCGTTTACCGCGCTCTGCCAATAAACCGCCTAAGGTAACAGTTGTTGTGGTTTTACCAACACCACCTTTCTGATTTGCTACTGTCCAAATTACCACGTTCAGGGTTCCTGTTGTTCCGGCAGTGCATCTGGATTGTCCTGACGGGTGGTGATTCTAACCCCACCACCTGGCAACGCAATTACCCTGATACTGCCATCATCCTGGGTAACTTGCAGCAGTTGCTGTTGCAACTCTGCGCTTTGTTGCTGCTGTTCCAGCTCATCTGGCAGATAGCCATAGCGTGATACTGCAATGACCACTTTGCGGTTTTCTGCCCGTCCTTCGGCGGTTTCATTGCTGCTGTCAGCATAGTATTGGCCGTAACCCTCTATGGCCATCCGGTGTGAGGGCGTCCCCAGCGTTTCCAGCACCCGCAGCACTGAGGTTGCCCGGGCTACCGACAATTCCCAGTTTGATGAAAACAGCTCGTTATTAATAGGCTGGTCGTCGGTGTAACCGCGGATCCGGATAAAATTATTTATCGGATTAATAATGGTGGTAATTTCATTTAGCAAGGTACGTGCTGAATTGGTCGCGGTGGCGCTACCACTGGCAAATAACAAGCCGCTGTTTAATTCAATAATCAGCCAGTTCTCATCCTGGCGGATATCGACCACTCCCTGCTCGATAAGATTCGCCAGCGCCTGATTAAGCTCTTGCTCAAGCGACACCAGCGGGCTGCCTAAAAATTGTTGCCGCACGTCAGACAATGTACTGGCATCAGCAACCAACTCAGGCCCTGCTGCCGGTTCTAGTGAGCTGCCATAACGGCTGAAATCGCTTTGCGGTCCGGGCTGCGGTAACACACTACTGCCGCTGACGCCGCTGCCTGTTTTTGCAGGGCGCTCGAAGACGTTAGTCAGGGTATCTGCCAAGGCGCTGAATTCTTCGTCTTTAACCACAGACATGGCATACAATACCACAAACAACGCAAACATCAGGGTCATGTAGTCGGCGTAAGACACTAACCACCGGTCAAGTTGCTCCGGTTCATCATGCTGATGTTGCTGCTTATGCCGGTACATAATCGTTAGCTCAGCCGGTACGCTGCGAGCTTACGCTCGATATTGCGCGGATTCTCGCCCTGCGCTATCGATACCAAGCCTTCTACAATAAGCTCGTGATACAGGGTATGCTGATATACCAGACTTTTAAGCTTATTGCCCACCGGAATAAAAATAAGGTTAGCAAAGCCCACGCCATAAATCGTTGCGACAAACGCCGTGGCTACACCCATCCCTAGCAATTTAGGTTCGGAAATATTAGCCATAGCCTGAATTAAGCCAAGTACTGCGCCGACAATCCCAATGGTTGGGCTATACCCGCCCATCGCTTCAAAAATACGGGCCCCTCGCAGTAAACGTTCGCGCTCCAGGGTAAGCTCGGCATCCAGCGTATCCTGCAATACTTTTGCTTCAACACCATCAACCAGTAAATTTAAACCACGGTGTAAAAAAGGATCGCTTTCTTCCAGTGCTGCCGACTCCAATGATAAAAAACCATTGGTTCTGGCTGAACTACCCCAGTTTACGATGCGTTCTACCGCATTTTGCATCGGTAAACTTTCTGGTCTGAGTACCCAGGGTAACATGCTCAGGCCGAGCCGGAATTGTGGCAACGGAGTTTGCAGCATGACTGCGCCAACTGTGCCTCCCACCACGATAATAAATGCGGGTAAATGCAGCAAGGTGCTAAGGGCGCCGCCCTCCAGCATAAAACCACCTGCTACCGCCAGTACCGCCAGTATAAAACCACTGATTGCCAGTTTATCCATGTTTCACTTCCGTTATCAGCCGGCCAGCCACCTCGTTTAAACTGACTTCGAGGTCCATCAGTCCCGCCGCTGCAATTGCCTGAGGCATTCCATACACCACACAACTTGCCTCGTCCTGAGCCCATACGCGGGAGCCCGCCTGTTTCAGCATTCTGGCCCCTTCCCTGCCATCGGCGCCCATACCGGTTAACACCACGGCAAGCACCTTATCCTGGAATACCCTGGCAGCCGTGGCAAAAGTCACATCGACGCTGGGTTTAAAAGTGATCCGGGGCGAGTCATCTTCTTTAATGCGCAAACGGGCCTGATTGTCGTTGCCTTCAACCAGCATTTGTTTACCACCCGGCGCGAGATAGGCCACACCAGGGCGCAGAATATCGTTGTCAGCCGCTTCTTTAATTTCAATTTTTGCCAGGGTATTTAAGCGCTGCGCAAAGGCACCGGTGAACGCCGCTGGCATATGCTGAATTAAAATAATAGGAAGCGGAAAATCAGCAGGTAAATTGGTCAGAATTCGTTGCAGGGCTACCGGACCACCGGTTGAGGTACCGATAGCTACCAGCTTATAACTCTGACCACTGGCTTTAAAATTGGCATTGCGTACTGTGCTACCCAGCCGCTCACTAAGCTGTGGCCGGCCTAATGCGGCGCGGGTAAGCCCGCCAGCGGCAGGGGTTACCGGCCTGGTGCTGACCGCAGTACTGTCGGTGCTGCTACTTCCCGAGGTAAGCGCAGAGCTACTGAATGTACTGCGCCCCAGTGGCCTTTTGCGAGCCACTGCTTTTACTCTGTCACGCAGCACATTGCCCGCTTCTTCTTTATCGCGGGCAATATCTTCAAACTTTTTCGGTAGAAAATCGACTGCACCCGCTTCAAGCGCATCAAAGGTGGCTTTGGCACCTTCATGTGTCAGTGATGAAAACATCAGAATGGGGATACGCTGGCTTTGTAATATTTCCCGCACCGCACTAATGCCGTCCAGCACCGGCATTTCGATATCCATGGTAATAACGTCAGGTTTTAATGCCAGCGCTTTGGTGACAGCCTCACGACCGTCACTAGCAGTGTCAATTACTTCAAGCTGTGGATCTGAATCCAGAATTTCCGTTAACCGACGCCGGAAAAAACTGGAGTCATCTACAATCAGCACCCTGATCGTCATGCGGCACTCTCTTAAGCGTTCAGCTTATTAAATCGATCAAATTTAATTTTGGATTTCTTCGCATAATGTTTCAGTAAGTTTGGTACATCCAAAATCAGCGCTATGCCACCATCAGAGGTAATTGTGGCGCCTGCCATACCCGGTGTACCCTGCAACAACGCATCGAGCGGCTTAATCACCACTTCTTCCTGGCCGATTAACGAATCGACCACAAAACCAACCTGCTGAGTACCAATTTGTACTATTACTACATGCCCCTGCTCACGCCGTAGCTGTTTGTTCGAGCCCTTAACCAGCCAGTGCTCGAGGTAAAACAGCGGCAGCGCTTTATTACGGACCACGATAGTCAGCTGACCATCGACGATATTGGTCTTGGCCAGATTAAGATGAAATATTTCGTTGACGCCTGCTAACGGTAACGCGAAGGTTTGTTTACCCACCATAACCATCAGGGTTGGCAGAATAGCTAAGGTTAACGGTACTTTAATTTCAAGCAGAGTACCTTCACCCAATTTTGAGTTGATCTGGACGGTACCGTTCAGCTGGTTAATTTTGGTTTTAACCACGTCCATGCCGACACCACGACCGGAGATATCTGAAATTTGTTCCTTCGTTGAAAAGCCAGGTGCAAAAATCAGATTAAAGGCATCGTTATCAGACATACGGGCGGCAGCATCCGTGTCCAGGATGCCGCGTTTTATCGCAATCCCTTTCAGTTTTTCCGGGTCCATGCCGGCGCCATCATCCTGAATGGTAAGCAAGATATGATCACCAGCCTGGGTAGCAGCCAGTTTCACCAGACCAACTTTCGGTTTACCTGCTTTTAAGCGGACATCGGGCATTTCAATGCCATGGTCGACCGAATTTCTTACTAAGTGCACCAGCGGATCTGCCAGCGCCTCCACCAGGTTTTTATCTAAATCGGTTTCTTCACCTTCCAGTACCAGGTTAATGTCTTTTTGCAGTGACCGGGCTAAATCGCGAACGACTCGCGGGAACCGGCCAAATACTTTTTTAATGGGCTGCATCCGGGTTTTCATTACCGCGCCCTGAATATCAGCCGTTACCACATCAAGATTAGAAATGGCCTTAGTCATTTCTTCGTCTTGGGTACTGGTAGACAAACTGACCAGGCGGTTACGCACCAGTACCAGTTCCCCAACCATATTCATGATCTGATCAAGCCGCTTGGTATCTACCCGCACCGTTGTCTCAGCGGCAGGCGCTGCATTAGCCGCTGCCGCTTTATCCGCCGCAGCTGGTGTAGCTGGTGCAGCAGGCGAACTTGCTGCTGCCGGAGCTTTGGCTGCAGGTGCTGGTGCAGCTGACGCTGCTGGCTTGGCCGCTGCAGTTGGCGCCGGTTTGCGCTCTGGCGCAGCTGGTGGCTCTACCGGTGCATTACCTTTGCCATGCAACTGATCGAGCAGGGCCTCAAATTCATCATCACTTATTTCGTCGTCACCGGCCGGCGTTGCGGCAGCACTTTTGCCAGCACCACTGCCTGCTGCCGGCTTACTGGCGGCGGGTTGTTTAGCAGCAGGGGTAGCTGGCGCGGCAGTGCCTGCAGCTTTATTAGTGTCGGGTACAAATGAGCCTTTACCATGAAGCTGATCCAGGATAGCTTCAAACTCGTCGTCGGTAATATCGCTGCTCTCGGATGCAGGCTGGCTTTGTGGTGTTGCAGCAGGTGACGCATCGGCACGGCCAGGCGCACTCTTACCATGCAGCTCATCGAGCATTCTTTCAAACTCAGCTTCACTGATATCATCAATATCGCCATCAGTGACCGTCTCATCATGCTGCGCTTCAGCCACGACAGATGCTTCTGGTTCGGCAACGCTGACAACCGGGGGCGCTTCACCCGCTTTTTCAGGCTCGCTGTAGTGGTGCAATGCATCAAGCACGGCTGGGTTTGCCGGGGTAAGAGGCTGACGTGCCTGCACCTCTACAAACATGGCATTAATTGCATCCAGGGTTTGCAAAATAACGTCCATAAGTTCAGGCGTTACCCGCCGCTTGCCCGTACGCAAAATATCGAATACGTTTTCAGCGCCGTGACAGGCGTCGACCAGTTCGGTCAGCGACAAAAATCCGGCACCGCCTTTTACCGTGTGAAAACCACGAAAAATGGCATTTAGCAGATTCGCATCATCCGGATTATTCTCCAGTTCAACCAACTGCTCCTGCAACAACTCCAAAATCTCGCCGGCTTCGACCAGAAAGTCTTGTAAAATGTCTTCATCCATATCAAAGCTCATGCGCAGACACCTCTGTTAGAAACCCAAACTGGACAATAAATCATCAACGTCATCCTGACCAGAAACCACATCATCCCGCTCGGCTGCATCGATAATCGGCCCTTCAGCCTCATGCGCTGCTTTGGCTTTTGCCTTGGCCGGTTTGGCTTTGATTTCTGACTGTTCGGGGTTAGTTTGACCAAAGGCCGTTAACAAACCAATCAGGCTTTCCTCTACCTCACGCACCAACTCAATCACCCGGCGCAAAATCTGGCCGGTTAAATCTTGATAATCCTGCGCCATCAGTACATCCGTCAGCAACGCATTCAGGGTTGCTGAATCAGTTGTAGCCTGCTGCATGAAACCATCGACGCCATGACACAGCTGTTTAAACTCAGGCAGCTGAATTTGCCGCTGCATCAATCGCTGCCACTGCGGTTGCAACTGATTAAGTTGCTGGGTGATTTGATCGGCGATGGGTAAGCAAGACTCAACCGCATCCATGGTTTTATTGGCCGCTTGTTCCGTCATATCAATGACATGATTCAGGCGCTTTTTCGCGTCAGGAATATCTTCTGCAAGCAAATTATTCAGCGAAGGGTCAATATGAAAGTTTTTCAGTGAGTCATGCAGTTGCCGGGTGAGTTTACCCACTTCAGCAAATAATTCTGAAGAACCAGGTACCGTGATGGATTGCACCAGCTTATTCGCCAGTTGCTGTTCGCCCATTTCCAGTAACTGAACCAGCTCTTTTGCTTGCTCAAGCGTAATATCAGTAGCCGTAGTGTCAGACATAGTGTCACTCCTTGTCAGTTACGGCTTAACCTAAACGCTCAAAAACTTTTGCCAGTTTCTCTTGCAGGGTGGCGGCAGTAAAAGGTTTAACAATATAGCCATTAACCCCAGCCTGTGCGGCGGCGATAATCTGCTCTTTCTTAGCCTCGGCGGTTACCATCAGCACTGGAATATGCTTCAGTTTCGCATCGGCCCGGATTGCTCTGAGCAAATCGATACCTTGCATTCCGGGCATGTTCCAGTCAGTTACCACAAAATCGAATTCGCCGTTTTGCAACATAGGAAGTGCCGTGCTGCCATCATCTGCCTCTGAGACATTAGTAAAGCCTAAGTCACGTAACAGGTTTTTAATAATGCGCCTCATGGTTGAAAAGTCATCAACCACAAGAATTTTCATATTTTTATCCAATGTCCCCTCCGACGAGATAATACGCCTGGTATCTCAACTGCTTTAATTTTACACCCAAGCCTGCATTCTGGCTTTTAACCGCACCAGTGCCTGGCTATGGATCTGACTTATCCTGGACTCGCTGACATCCAGCACTGCCCCAATTTCTTTTAAATTTAGTTCTTCGTTGTAATACAGTGAGAGTACCAGAGCTTCGCGCTCCGGCAAACTGCTAATAGTTGAAACCAACGCTTTATTAAATGCTTCATTAGCCTGCTGCTCGTATAAAAGATCGCCATCGCTATCTTCAGCAGTAACCAGCACATCTTCTGACACCCCGAGGTCTTCAATGCCAATAATTCGACCTGTGCTGACATCGGTTAACATATGATGGTACTCATCGAGAGATATATCAAGTTTTTCAGCAACTTCAAAGTCTTTTATATCACGGCCAAATTCTGCTTCGAGTTCTGCAATGGTATCGGCTATCAGGCGGGCGTTGCGGTGCACTGAACGGGGAGTCCAGTCGCCACGGCGCATTTCATCTAACATGGCACCACGAATACGGATACCGGCGAAGGTTTCAAAACTGGCCCCTTTACTGCCATCGAAGTTTTTTGCCGCTTCAATCAGGCCAATCATCCCAGACTGAATTAAGTCGTCAACCAGCACACTGGCCGGTAACCGGGCCATTAAGTGATAAGCGATACGTTTTACCAGTGGCGCATGTCGTTCAACCAGCTGCTGCATCTGGTCAACTCCACCATATGCGGCAAGCTTACTGTTCACATGACCCCCTGATCAGCTTGCGGCTGCAGTAACTGTTCCAGAAAAAATTCAAGATGACCGGAGGCGTTGGCCGGTACCGGCCATTTAATCGCCTTTAGTGCCAGACCTTTAACCGCCATGCTGGCCGGACTTTTTGGAAAGACATCAATAAAGGCTTTTTGCTTGCGGGCTGCTTTACGAACATTCTCATCATAGGGAATGGTGGCAACCAGCTCGAGGTTAACATCTAAAAAGCGATCGGTTACCCGACTGAGTTTAGCAAACAGCTCCTGGCCCTCTTTTAGATTGCGGACCATATTGGCAACAATTTTAAACTTTTCCACCCCGTGATCCCGACTTAATATTTTCATCAGGGCATAAGCATCGGTAATTGAGCTTGGCTCATCGCAGACCACGACCACGACATCCTGAGAAGCGCGGGAAAAGCTGAGCACCATATCAGAGATACCGGCGGCAGTATCCACCATTAACACGTCTACTGGGGTTCTTAGCTCACTGAATGCTCTGATCAGGCCGGCATGCTCTACCGGTGACAGCTCAGTCATATTTTGCGAGCCAGAGGTGGCAGGCACAATTTTAATCCCAAAAGGGCCATCAATAATGACATCGTCCAGTTCACATTCACCGGATAACACATGTGACAGGTTTTTTTCGACCCGCAGCCCCAGCATAACATCGCAGTTTGCCAGGCCGAGATCGGCGTCCAGCACCAATACTTTTTTGCCCAGCTGGGCCATGGCCATCGCCAGGTTAAGACTGACGTTAGTTTTACCCACGCCGCCTTTACCACCGGTTATTGAAATTACTTTTACCATCTGCTTATTCATTCTTCTCAGGCCGTTGGCTTGATCGTCAATTAATTCGTGACTATGCATAGGCTGTTTCCGCTTTGGACACCTCATCCTGATACCACTGATGTCCGGTACTGCTATGGGTCAGGCGCAATATTTCAGCACGTTGTACTAAATCGGCTGCATCAGCTACCACTAAATCTTCGGGTACCCGCTGGCCATTGGTTAAATAGCTAACTGGTAATGCGTTCTGAATGGCCACGTTGATAACTTCTCCCAAACTTAAGCATTCATCAAGTTTGGTAAAAATACAACCCGCCAGGGAAATCCGTTTGAACTGCGCCACCGTCTCCTGCATTACTCTAGCCTGCGCTGTGGCAGACAATACCAGATAACTTTTTATTTTGACACGTGAATTATGCACTAAACTGGCAAGTTTTTCAGCCAGCCTGACGTCGCGCTGGCTCATGCCAGCCGTATCGATCAAAATAAGTTTGCGCTGTGCCATTTGATTTAGCAATAAGGCCAGCTCATCGCTGTCCTTAGCCTGCTTTACCGGGCAACCAATAATGCGGCCGTAAGTAGCCAGTTGTTCGAATGCCCCAATCCGGTATGAGTCGGTAGTGATTAATGCAACCTGATCGGCACCGTGGCGCTTGGCAAAGCCTGCTGCCAGCTTGGCTACCGTGGTTGTTTTGCCAACACCGGTAGGTCCAACTAATGCAATAATGCCACCGCGACGCAGGATATCATCATTGGTGGTACTTAGTTGACCACTTAGTAATTCCATTGCGGTGTCCCAGGCTTCGCTGGCGCCGATATCTTCTGGCATAAAACACGCCAGCTGATCTGCAACCTGCTCCGATAACCCTAATTGTTGTAAATGTTCAATCACCAGGGCTCGCACGGGCTCGCGCCGGGCTAAGTCCTGCCACATCAGGCCAGAAACCTGATGCTGTAATAATTGACGCATTGACAGCATTTCGTTGCGCATAGCCTCAAACTGGGTTGCCATTGACTGTGCTTGTTGCTGCTGTTGTTTGGTCAGCTCCTGCCATTGACTGGCGGCAACCCCCGTTGTGGTGCCAGAACTTTGACGCTCAAATGCAGCCGCCGCAGTTACCGCAGGTTGCACCGGTGCCGACGCGCGCTTGTTGTTTTGCGTGGCTGGCTCCCGACCTTGCTGTTTTATCATTTGCCGGGCCAATAGCTCACGTAGCGAATCAGCCGGCGCATCGGCTTGCTCAGACTTGACGTTATTGCCGGCAGGCATGCTGTCGCTGTCATCAACCCGGGCACTGAAACGTGGTTCATGCCGTGGCTTCTGACCTACGCTTGCGGCGGTCTGCGCGGCAGCAGGCGCCGTTTTTTGCGTTGTAGCGATCTGGCTTTCCGGGTCAATTGCCGCGACAATTTCCACCCCTTCAGCTACTTTTTTGTTAGATAAAATTATCGCATCAGGTCCGAGGAACTCTTTGACTTCCGTTAAAGCGGTACGCATATCTTTAGCGACAAAGCGTTTTATTTTCATGAGTTACTCCTAATTTTGCTGACCAATAACGCTGACAATTCGAATTTGCTTATCATCGGGAATTTCCTGATAGGACAAGACCCGTAACCCTGGAATGGTGTACTTCACGAATCGTGCCATTACTGAGCGTAAAATTCCTGACGTGAGCATTACCGCACCCTCGCCATTTAATTCCTGGCTCTGATGTGCTTCCTGTAACGATTGCTGGATCCGATCGGCCAGCCCCGGTTCAATGCCAGCACCGTCATTACCTGCAGCCTGCATTGACTGATGCAGCATTTGTTCAAGTTCCGGGGCAAAAGTAATTACCGGAATTTCACTCTTATTACCTACCACTTCCTGGACAATCAACCGACGCAGCGCAATACGACACGCTGCCGTAAGTACATCCACATCCTGACTTTTACTGGCATATTCCACCAGGGTTTGCACAATGGTGCGCATATCGCGGATGGGCACACCTTCCTGCAGCAGATTTTGCAGCACTTTAACCACAGTGGTTAATTGCAGCATGTCAGGTACCAGACCTTCCACCAGCTTAGGTGAATGCTTGGCGAGCATATCCAACAGGTTTTGCACTTCTTCATGCCCCAGCAAGTTCGCCGCATTATTGGTTAAAATCTGGCTTAAATGGGTCGCGACCACGGTAGCCGCATCCACTACGGTGTAGCCCAGCGTTTGCGCATGCTCACGCTGATCTTTACTGATCCATACTGCCTCGAGGCCAAAGGCCGGATCTTTGGTTGCCACCCCTTTTACCTGACCAAACACCTGGCCGGGATTAATGGCCAGTTCATTGTCGTGGCGCAGCTCTCCTTCACCCGTGGTAACTCCCATCAGCGCCACCCGGTAACTGTTCGGTTCTAAATCAAGATTGTCGCGGATATGCACCGGCGGTACCAGAAAGCCCAGCTCTTGCGATAGTTTCTTACGCACCCCTTTGATCCGGTTCAGCAGTTCCCCACCCTGAGCTTTATCTACCAGAGGTATTAAGCGATAGCCAACTTCCAGGCCAATGGTATCGACCCCCTGAACATCGTCCCAGCCAATCTCTTTCACCGGTTGCGCCTGGTTATCTGCAGTCGGCGTGGCGTTTTTAGTCACCAGCTCGGCCTGGGCCTGAACTGCTTTACGTTGCATAAAAAAGGCGGTGCCGCCAATTAACGCCGCCAGGCTTAAAAAGGCAAAGTGAGGCATACCCGGTACCACACCCATCAGCGTTAGCACGCCAGCAGCGATAAACAACACATGGGTGTTATCGCTAAGCTGGGCGGTCATTTGCTCGCCCAAATCGCCTGATTTATTCTGGCGGGTTACAATAATGGCGGTACCGATAGACAGTAACAACGATGGAATTTGCGCAACAAGACCATCGCCTATAGTCAGCAGGGTGTAAATCTCCATTGCATCGCCGAAGCTTAAATCGTGCTGCAGCATGCCAATAAACAAACCACCGAACAAATTGATAACCAGAATAACGATACCGGCAATGGCGTCACCTTTAACAAATTTACTGGCACCATCCATCGAACCATAAAAGTCTGCTTCACTGGTGACTTCTTCACGGCGGGTTCGCGCCTCCTCCTGGGTAATCAGGCCAGAGTTCAAATCGGCATCAATCGCCATCTGCTTACCGGGCATGGCATCTAAGGTAAAGCGGGCCGATACTTCTGCGATCCGGCCGGCACCTTTGGTGACGACAACAAAGTTAATAATAATCAGAATTAAAAACACCACGATACCCACGGCATAGTTGCCGCCAATCACCACGGAGCCGAAAGCTTCAATCACTTTACCGGCAGCATCACCGCCATTATGACCTTCCAGTAACACAACCCGGGTACTGGCAACATTCAAGGCCAGACGCATAATGGTTGCAACCAGCAGCACACTGGGAAAAATGCCGAAATCAAGCGGGCGCAGGGTATAAATGGTTACCAGCAGCACAACCAGTGCCAGCGCAATATTAAATGAAAACAAGGTGTCCAACAGAATCGGCGGCAGTGGCAACACAACCATTGCCAGGGCGGCCAGAATAAGCAGCGGTGTGCCGAGCCCTTTCATAAACGACAGTTTTGACTTGTCAAAGCTATGGAAATACTGAACAAATTGCATGGCGTACCTAACAAATTATTGGCGCATAATGCGAGGGCTAACTGGTATCAGCAAAAACCATTCCATAAATCAAACAAAAAAAGGGTCAGAGTGATTTTAATCGAAAATCACTCTGACCCTTTTTTCTAACTTCTGCTTTCGGTCTATGGCGCGTTAATGACGGTAATCGGCAGGAATAGGTAACTCTTTGGCGAGGGTTTTCGGCCGGCTGCCTTTGCCTTTTTTGTACATTTTTAGCTGATATACATAGGCCAGCACCTGAGCAACCGCAGCAAACAGTTGCTCTGGGATCGGGTGATCAAGCTCAGTGGTATAAAATATTGAGCGGGCTAATGCTGGTGATTCTATCACTGGTACTTTATGCTCGTTACCAATTTTCCGGATATGCATTGCAACTTCGTCTACGCCTTTTGCCACCACTACCGGCGCACGGAATTTTCCCTGATCATATTTTAACGCCACCGCAAAGTGGGTCGGGTTGGTGACAATAACGTCGGCGGTAGGTACTTCCTGCATCATCCGTTTCATTGACATTTGCATCTGGGTACGCCGAATACGGGCTTTAATTTCAGGGCTACCTTCTGAGTTTTTATGCTCGTCTTTTATTTCCTGCAGGCTCATTTTCAGCTGCTTAATATGATTCCATTTCTGATAAGGCGCATCTACCAAGGCAATCACAGAAACGCTGCTGCACAGCCCCAGAAATAACCACGCTAAAATATAAAGCGCCGACTCAATATTATTCGGTTCGCTCATCAGCGACAGCGCCATAATATCCATAAAGAAAAACTTCAGCAGTAAATAGGCCACAGTCACCACTACCGCTACTTTCAGAACCCCCTTAACCAGCTCAACTAATGCCTGTAAACCAAACATGCGTTTAAAGCCTTTTAGCGGGCTCATTTTACTGAGTTTAGGCCCCGCAGCCTGCCAGCTGAAGTTAAAACCGCCAATCAAACAGTTACCGACAAAAGCCGCCACCAGAATAAAGGCAAAAATAGCTGCTAGCGGCGGCAGTAACTCTTTGCCAACTTCGCCCCAGGCGGTGAACATTGAGTTGGTTTCAAACATGTCTTTCTGATCCAGCCGCATCATCCGTTGGCCGACATTCAGCACCCCCATCGCCAGCATTTTTCCGAATATCAGCAGGGCTGCAGCACTGGCGATTAACACAAATGCGGTACCGAGATCTTTTGAACGGGCTATCTGGCCCTTGTCGGCTGCGTCTTGCAGCTTCTTAGGCGTGGGCTGTTCGGTTTTTTCTGCGCCGGAATCTTCTGCCATTGTCAGCCTCCGTTAACAGCCAATAAGCCGGCAGCTGTAATCTATCGCATGCTGCCATTGCTTATCATAGTGGAATAAAAACGTATCCAGGGTTAGCCATAAAATCAGCAGACCTGCCAACATGGTGATCGGAAAACCAATCGAGAAAATATTCAGCTGTGGTGCCGCACGGGTCATAATGCCAAATGACAAGTTAACAACTAACATGGCTACTATGGGTGCCAGGGCAATCGCCAGAGCGGTAGCAAACATCCAGCCACCAAATTCGATAATGGACCAGTAGCTGGTGACGTCCCACCACTGGCCGTTAATCGGCAAGGTGTCAAAACTGAACACCAACATCTGGATCATGATCAGATGACCATTAAAAATAAAAAATAGTAAGGTCGCCAGAATAAGATAAAACTGGCCTATCGCTGGCACACTCACTCCGCTTGACGGGTCTACCATCGAAGCAAACGCCAAACCGGTCTGCGTCGCCAGCAACTGGCCAGCCAATACAAAGGTAGTTATAAACATTTGCGAGATAAAGCCCAGCGCAAAACCAATCATTAACTGCAGGAACACTTCGACGAACATGGCCGCAGACATTAAATCAGGCGGGGTGACCGGCGGTAGCATCGGCATAGCAACCAGCGTAATCATTACCACCAGGCCGGTTTTAATCCGCATGGGAATATTGCGGGCCCCGATGCCAGCCATAATCATTACCATGCCGGTAACCCGGCACAGTGGCAGCATAAAATCTGCGATAGCCTGCATCAAAATGTCCAGCGGGAACTCCATCAGCTCACCACGGTAGGAATACTAAGAAATAAATCATTGGTGTAATCCATGATCACCCGGACAAACCAATGGCCGCCAAAAATCAGCGCCAGCAGCGTGACAATTAACCGCGGTAAAAAACTTAAGGTCTGTTCGTTAATTGAGGTAGCCGCCTGAAACACCGCCACAATTAAGCCAACAAACAGCGACGGCAGAATCATCGCACTCACCAGCAAGATGACGATAAACAGTGCATCACGCAGTACATCGACAAAAACTTCAGGATTCATGTGCCGACTCCATAACTGGTGGCAAGGGTGCCCATTACTAAAATCCAGCCATCAACCAACACAAACATCATCAATTTAAATGGCAAAGATATGATCATGGGCGAGAGCATCATCATACCCATGGCCATCAGTACGCTGGCTACCACCAAATCAATAATCAGAAAAGGGATAAACAGCATAAAACCAATCTGGAACGCTGTTTTCAGTTCGCTGGTAATAAACGCCGGAATAACCACGGTCATCGGGTAATCCTGAGGTTGCTCTAACACCTCAAGACCGGCAATCTGGGCAAAAGTATCCAGATCCCTCACCCGGGTTTGATGCAGCATAAAGGCTTTAATCGGCACGATAGCCGCATCCAGTGCCTGAACCGGAGTGATTGACTCGTCCAGGTAAGGCTGTATCGCCTGCTCATTTACCGTTTTAAATACCGGCGCCATAATAAAAAAAGTCAGAAACAGCGTGATGCCAATAAGCACCTGATTAGAAGGGGTTTGCTGCAAACCAATGGCCTGGCGCAATATTGCCAGCACCACAATAATCCGGGTAAAGCTGGTCATCATAATCACTATGGCCGGAATAAAGCTGAGCATAGTCATTAACGCCAGCACCTGCAGCGTTACACTATATTGTTGAGACCCATCATCATTAGTGGTGACGGTAACCGCCGACAACATACTGTTATCGGCCAGCACGGCAGGGCTGAGTAACAGCAACAACACACACAGCAATCGCAACATAAAAACTTACTTTTTCAGGAATGATTGCAACTGTGTATGAAAGTCTGATGCCAACTTTGTTTCAGGGAGGGAATTTTCTAACTCAAATAGCATATTAATGCTTTGCGGCGTGACACCAATCACCCGTTGTTTACCTTGTATTTCAATAACTAACAAGCGCTCACGCTGGCCTAAAGGTACCGAGCAAATAACTTTAATATGCTGACTACCGGGCAGCCGTAATGTCAATTTTTTGAATAACCAGCCAAGCGCAACCACCAAGAGCAGCACTGCTGCCAGAGAAATGGCGATTTTACCCAGACTAATACCGCTGGTATTTTTGCGCTCTGCCGGCGGTTCCTGCCGTTGAAATGGCAAACCTTGCCGCGGCTCTGTCACCGCCGTGGCAGGTGCTTCCGGCAATGGCTCGGCAAGCTGCTCTGTCTGTGCAGCAGTACTGTCTGAATTAGATGCGTCCTGGTCAGATGCGTTTTGCGCAGCAGTGTCTTGCTGTTGCGGCTCTGGCGGGGTCGTTTGTGCAACAGAGGCCGATGCCAAAAACAACGGCAACAGCACGATTGCTACGATCGCGACGACTTTTAAGAATGACTGCATTAGCGTAGCTTTTTAATCCGTTCAATCTGGCTGATAACATCGGTTAAGCGAATACCAAACTTGTCATTCACCACCACCACCTCACCATGCGCAATCAGCGTGCCGTTGACCAATACATCCAGGGGCTCGCCGGCTACCCGCTCCAGCTCTACCACCGAGCCCTGATTTAACTGCAACAGGTTACGAATACTAATTTTGGCCCGGCCGACTTCCATTGAAATGGTAACCGGTATATCCAGAATGGTGTCCAGTTTACGCTGCTCATCGACAGTAATATTCGACTTTTCGTCTTTAAGCTCTTCTAAATCGACGGCTTTAGCCCCGTCTTCGCCATCGGCTTCTGCCATGGCTGCAGCCCATTCGTCCATTGTATCTTTATCGTCTGCCATACTGTTATCCTCTGTCCCGCTCTGTTAAGTTCAGATCGGCTTCTAGTTCTGAAATATCTGCATCGCTGTCCAGACGCCTGCCACCTTTGGTAAATACGTGAAGTTCCGATTTAACCGATTCTGGCCGTCTGATTTTCTCAATAATTTTTAACGCCACACTCTCCCGCGAGCGACCAAGCTTGGCGCGGTACGTGGGTAAGTCTTCAATTAACACCGTGATATGATCTGGTATTTCCACCGGAATAATATCGCCGGCTTTTAACTCCATCACTTCTCTTAACGTTAAATCGACATCGAGCATCTTGGTCGATAAATCGACTTTAACGTCCATAATTTCGTCACGTAGTGCCTTACTCCAGCGTAAATCGGTATCTTCCTTATCGCTTTGTACCCCTGCGTCCAGCAGCTCGCGAATAGGTTCGAGCATCGAGTAAGGCAGTGCCACATGAAAATCACCGCCACCGCCATCCAGTTCAATATGAAATGAACTGATTACCACTACTTCTGTCGGACTGACAATGTTAGCCATGGCCGGGTTAACTTCTGAGTCGAGGTATTCAAACGACACATCCATCACCGGTGCCCAGGCTTCTTTGTAATCTTCAAAAATAAGTTTCAGCAGCATCTGGATAATTCGCCGCTCGGTCGGGGTAAATTCACGCCCTTCAATTTTGGCATGATAACGTCCGTCGCCACCAAAAAAGTTATCAACCAGAATAAAAACCAGCCGGGCTTCCATAGTAATCAGGCCAGTTCCCTTCAGTGGCCGGAATCGCACCATATTCAAACTGGTCGGCACAAATAACGTATGGACATATTCGCCAAACTTAATCATCTGAACACCGTTGATGGATACCTCAGCGGTGCGACGCATCATGTTAAATAAGCTGATCCGCATATGGCGGGCAAAACGCTCATTCACCATTTCCAGAGTAGGCATGCGACCACGGACAATACGATCCTGCGATGAGAAATCGTATTCCATGGTAGACCGGCTGCGGCCATCACCGCCGTCGTCTATTTCTTCTTCTTCAACGTCATCGACGCCATGTAACAGCGCATCAATTTCATCTTGCGACAATAAATCGGTCACGATTGCTCACTCTTATTGCATAACAAAACTGGTGAAAAGCACTTCTTCCACCACCACCGATCCTGCAACTTCCAGCAACGCTTGCTGTAAATCACTAAGGGCTTTGTTTTTTAAGGCGTCTTTGCCTGTGGTCGTTACCAGCTCATCGGCATTAGCACTGGCAAAAGAAGCCACTAAACTCGCTTCGATTAGAGGAATATGCCGAAGTGCAACAGTTTCATTATTACTGCCCCGCACCAGCAACTGCACTTTTATCTGTACCAGACGATCACGTGCGGCGCCCGGCACGTTAAACACAAAGGGTCTGGGTAACGCCACGTATAACGCATTGCCCTCAGGCCCTTTGGGTTGACTACTCTCACCGTTACCCGGTGAGGCCGCCGTGCCCTCGCCACCAGCAGATTGCAGACTTTGGCTGCCCAGAAAGTAAAAATACGCTCCTGCGGCAAAAACCAAAACCACGAGCACAGCAATGACCAGTAACATTATTTTCTTAATGCCACCTTTGCCTTCGCCTAATTTTAAATCGCCATCGGCTGCCATTGTCACTCCGTTGTCTTAATTAATTCAGGCTATTATGCGCAACCGCCCGCCCTAATGTAAATTTTTTCTCGCTTTGCTTAGTTCCCAGGCCTTACTGGCAATCACGAGATCTTATGCCAGCGCGTTTCACGCATAATAATCGACAATACGTTCACTAAGCTTAACGTCTAACTGCACAGCTGTCGCCTGCTCGTCTACAGGTTGCTCGCTGCCCTGCTGGCCCGTCCCGGTGCTGCCATTACGCTGGCTACCCGTCTGGCTGTCACCCTGGCGTTGTTGCTGAACCTGGCCTTCACCTAACTGAATACCCTGCTGTTGCAGCATTTCACGGAGTCGGGGCATCTGCTGCTCTAATAATTCTTTGGCATGCTGTTGTTGCACAATAAACTGAACAGAGGCTTGCTCTTGCTGCAAATTTACCCGGATTTGCATTTGGCCTAAATCCGCCGGGTCTAGCCGGATCTCCGCTACCTGAATATTCTGGCGCACCATCAGATTAATCCGCTCTTTTAACTGACCAGCCGCATCTTGTGTCAGTAAATTGACCTGCTTTAATTGCTCGGTAACCGCTTTATTGACGCTTTGAGCTTTTGCCCGCTCCGCGCTTTGTTGCGCACCGGCGATGGCAACGGTTGCAGCATCGAGCCTGGCTATTGCGGCATCACTCTGATTTTGTGCTGCCTGGCCACTACCCGCAGCAAAGCCACTATTCGCCGTTTCTAGTCTGGCGCTCCCTGCCATTAATCCGGGATCGGTTTTAACCTGCGACGCTGCCAAATCAGGGTTTTCTGTCAGTGCTTGTTTTAGCGAAGGGTTATTTTCTGCCAGACCAGCACGTTGTTGTGCCCTGACCTGCGCTGAATCTGCCACCGTTGCGGCGCTGGCCAGACTATTGGCAAGAGCACTGGCAGGCTGCCCGTCTTCAAGCAACACAGATTTTTCTGCATTTTCAAAGATGGTTGCCGAAGCCGCCGGCGAAATGCCCTGAGCTGCGGTCTTCGACGCCGTCAAGGCCTTAGCAGCGCTGTCCTCACCAGAGGTTGCTGTGGCAACATCTGGCTTATGCGGGTCAGCTTTCATCGCCATATCAGCTTTTATTTGTTGTTCATCTGACTGCGCACCGCGACTTTGCTCCGTTACTGCAGCGGTGGCTCGCTCATCTGCTGTAAATGCTTCACTGTTAGTGTTAACCACCTTAATCTTAGCCACATCGGCGTTAGCGGCTTCATTTTTAGTTGCACTGGTAGCAGCGGCGTTTGCGGTGTTAAGCATATTAGTGTCTTTGACAGCAGCTGCCTTGCCATCACTTTTTTCCGAAGCAACAGCTAAGGCGGCGCCGCGGCTGCCTATTGTGCTATCACTTTGTGGATCCTGCCCAAGCGCCGCCAGGTTTAACGCAGCATCAGCGCCCGGCTTCGTCTGCACTTGGCCAACTGATGCTGTCTCACTGCTGCTTGCTGGCAGAGCAGTTTTTAACTCCAGCTGCGTGGCTTTGTCAGATACTATTTGGCTTTGAGCGGTTGTGCCCTCATCTGAGCTATCGGAGCTTTTTGAATTAGCCGAACTATCAGCGCCGTCACTGTTGCCGTCACTGATCTTATTGTTTTCAACACGCTCAGCTTTATTGCTGCTGGCTGCGTCTGTTGCCGCACTTTCCGGAAACACTGGCAGGATAAACCACTTGGCTTTCAAACCTTTTTTATCAGCAATGTCTGCCAGGTCGGCCATGATTATTGCTTCATCACCTGCCCCTTCAGTCGCTGCTGCTCCAACACTACCAGCCTTCGTAACATCAGTGCCGGCGGCATGCGCAGCGAACTGCGCGTTGTTATTGGCATGCAGCTTAAGCTGTAGCCGGGTCTGACTGGCCAGATCCAACAGTCCGAGTAAGGTGCCCGCCTGACTGTCATCGGCCAGGCTAAGCTCTGCTTCAGGGGGTATGACCGGAGGAAGCGTCTGTTCAGGCCGCCCTGCAGCGCGACCTTCCATGCTGACGGCGCGTTTGCTTTTCCCTGTGATCTGCAACGCGGCAAAATTTTGCCCATCGTTTAATTGCTGTTGTTCGCCAGACTGATTAAGCAAGCGCCCGAAATTATCGGAAGCACCGATCTCATCCATTGCAGCACCTAGCTGCTGCGAAGCGGGCTCGGTGCCGCCCGCCGGGCCTGAGCTTGAAAATGACAGTGACAACAACGGATTCATTTTGATCTCCTGGTAAGGCAGCGGGTTCATCACTATTAAGTTGCTTGCTGATTTTCAGCAACGCTTTTCGCTAAACCCGCAATACGCACTGCGCAACAAAACTTATAATACAAAACCAATACAAAAATCGCGCCAGTTTTAAGAGCAACGGATATTATGGTTCTTGCGCCAGCTGGCGGCGGTAAAATTGTTGACCGGCATACTCGTCACTTAAACTTTGTTGCTGTCGCTCAAGTACCTGTAAAGCTGCACTGTCTGCCCGCTCAACTAACAATTCCAGCGCCTTGCGCTTTGTTTGCATTTTTAACCAGCTTTGTTTGCGTTGTTCAGCAGCCGCTTTGGCCTGATGCACTACCCTGGCTTGCTGGACCAGAGCCTGGTCCAGCTTACCGATAAAGTTAACATACTGGCTGTACTGTCGGCTTTGTACGCCTTGGCTGCCCTGGCGCTGGCTCTGCTGGATATACTCGGTACGGTAGTTTGCCAACCCCTGATATTTTTGTTCAGCCTGCTGAAAATACTGTTGTGCCTTGATAAACTGCGCCTGCAGATTATCCTCGCGCTCGCGTTGTACTTTAATGATTAAACTAAAACGGTGCGCTGCCATCAGCCGGCCATTCGCTGGGCAGGTAACACCTGACTTAGCGCCGTCAAACTTTCATCATAAGGAACAATTGTTTTCATACCTTGTTGTAAAAAGGCGTTAATCTTTGGCATCAGACCAATGGCCTGATCCAACATCGGATCGCTACCACGAACGTAGGCGCCAATAGAAATTAAGTCTTTGCTTTGCTGATAGCTGGCATAAAGCTGCTTAACCGAACGAGCCAGTTGCTGATGCTCATTACTGGTCACGGCAGGCATAACCCGGCTGATCGATTTTTCGATGTCGATCGCCGGAAAATGGCCGCTATCGGCCAGAGTGCGGGATAACACGATATGGCCGTCCAGAATAGCCCGGGAAGCATCGGCAATCGGATCCTGCAAATCGTCGCCTTCAGATAACACGGTATAAAACGCCGTTATTGACCCCTGATGGCCAGTACCATTACCGGCCCGCTCGACCAGTGCCGGTAATTTGGCAAACACTGATGGTGGATAACCCTTGGTTGCTGGCGGCTCACCGACTGCCAAGGCAATTTCGCGCTGCGCCTGGGCATAGCGGGTGATTGAGTCGATCAGCAGCAACACATCCATGCCCTGATCGCGAAAATATTCCGCTACCTGCACGGCCGTTTCGCAGCCTTTGAGTCGCATCAATGGCGATACATCAGCCGGTGCAGCAATCACTACAGATCGCGCCTTACCTTCATCACCCAGAATTTCGTCGATAAACTCTTTAACCTCCCGGCCTCGCTCACCTACCAGCCCCACCACGATAACATCGGCCGCCGTACCCCGGGTCATCATGCCGAGCAATACGCTTTTACCCACGCCACTACCGGCAAATAAGCCCATCCGCTGGCCTTTACCGACGGTGATAATGCTGTTAATCGCCCGCACCCCAACATCCAACGGCTGCTTTACCGGCCGGCGCAGCAACGGGTTAATGGGTTTACCTTTGCCTTTGCTAAATTCGGTAGCAGTAATCGGCCCTTTGCCATCCAGCGGTTTACCGACACCATCAATAACCCGACCAAGCAAATTCAAGGTTAACGGCACCCCTTTATAATGAATAACCGGCGTCACTCTGGCACCGGGGACTACGCCGGCAATATCATCCTGTGGCATTAAAAATAAGCGATCATTAGCAAAGCCGACGACTTCAGCCAAAATTGCACCGCGGGCACTTTCGACCAGGCAAGGCTGGCCAATGGCCGCCCGGCAACCGGTCGCTTCCAGGGTTAACCCCACGACCCGCACAAGATGGCCTGACACCGCAGGCAATGACGGATGAATATGTTGTTGTTGTTGCTGCAGCCGTTGCTGCAGGCTGATTCGGTCAGTCATGCGGCTTCGGATCCTGTGCTGATGTTTGTTTTTGTCCGGGATCAGCTGGGCGCTCTGAGGTATCAGCGTTATCGTTAATCGTGGCTTCTGCAGCATGCTCCGCAGCCTCTTCCAGCTGCAGGAAATGCTCCAGACTGCTTTGAACCCGCTGCTGAATACTCCGATCGACACTGGAACTGCTGCTTTCTACCAGACAGCCCCCCTGAGCCAGCAACGGCTCAGCGCGCAATTGCCAACCACGCTCTGCTATCTCAGTCTCTGAGTAATGTTGCTTTATTGTGGCAACATCGGCCGGGTTAAGTTTAATGATCACAGCATTGCTTTGCAGCGGTAAGGCATTAATGCTTTCTTGTAACGCCTGTAAAATGACCTTGGGGTTGGTGCGAACTTCGACATTAATAACCGACTTAGCCATCGCCAGCGCCAGTTGCACCAGCTCCTGCTCTACCCGGTTGTCTATTTTTGCCAGCGGTGCCTGAAGTTGGTCGAACAACACACTTAATTCGGCCCGCAAGGTATCGATTTCATTCGCTGCATCGGCCAGGCCTTGTTTTTTACCCTCGGCCAGGCCCTGCTTAAGTCCGTCTTGCTGGCCCTGTTCCCGACCCTCACTGTAACCTTTAGCGAACCCTTCCTCTTTGCCCTGCAGCATACCTTCATCATGGGCAGCCTGACGCATTTGCTCAATATCATCTGCGGTAAGCGGCTTTATCTCAAGTGTTTCTTCTGTCGCATCATCGCCCGCACTTCTGCTTTCAGGGCGATGCATATTCAGAGCATTGGTACGGTTATCCTGACTACGCGCGTCGGCAGTTAAATCTGGCGTATGCCAGTGTTTAATCTGCTCTGCCTGATCAGGATCCGGTGAATAAGGCCGGTTAGGGTTGTGCGCATTTTTAATCATCGCTATTTTCGCTACCTGTTACAGGAAGTCGTCG
>NZ_JBFJPY010000026.1:0-34248 GCF_041616895.1 Arsukibacterium sp. | reverse complement strand
TTTATACTCTTCTTTAAACATACGTCCAGGCATGACAATCGACATATACTGGTCAGCGGTAAGTAAGTTGGTAACGAAGCATGTCGCAATAGTACTGCTGATCAGCGAGCCTGTGCTGCTGGCAAAATAGAGAATGGACTGGACAAACTTACGTAGTAAACCAATTTTCTCAATGGTTGCACCAAACATCATCGCGCAAAATACCAACCAGATAGTATTAAGCATACTTGCCATGCCGCCGCCACTCAGTAACTCATTCAGGTTAGTATCACCGGTATCTACTGCAAAACCGGCATAAAAGGTATGCCATACCAGTTTAAACACCCCCACCATTGCCGGCAAGCTGTCATCAATTAGCCGAGCCAGTAACTCTTGCTGAAAAAATACGGCCCATACTGCACCCAGCAAGGCACCTATAAAAACGGTTGGAAAGGCAGGTACTTTTTTTATGGCCATAGCCAATAGCACCAACAATGGTACTAACGATACTAGACTAATGGCGAATTGTTGTTGCAATACCGCGCTAATTTGTTCAATGCGAGCAAAATCAGCGCTAATATCACTACTAAAACCAATAATAGTAAAAAGTAGCAGTGCCAGCACAAAGCTTGGCACGGTAGTCCAGAGCATATGCTGGATATGTTGAAAAAGTTCAGCTCCGGCAACTGCTGGCGCAAGGTTGGTTGTTTCACTCAGTGGCGAGAGCTTGTCACCGAAATAGGCGCCTGAGACAATAGCACCAGCGGTAATAGCCGGTGACAACCCTAACCCTGCGGCTACGCCAATTAATGCGACACCTATGGTAGCGGCAGTGGTCCAGGAGCTACCAATGCTCATTGCCACGATACCACACAGTAAACAACTGGCGGCGTAAAACC
The DNA here is from genome assembly GCF_041616895.1 of Arsukibacterium sp. GTDB lineage: Bacteria > Pseudomonadota > Gammaproteobacteria > Enterobacterales > Alteromonadaceae > Alishewanella. The sequence continues at coordinate 33,370 of NZ_JBFJPY010000026.1, read as the reverse complement.
AACTTGGACTGAGCAACTGTAAGCCGTAGTAAATCAACGTTGGTACGGTACCGGATAGCATCCAGGTGCCAATCAGTGCTCCTACTGATAGCAGAATAAGGACCGCGCCTAATGACAACGAAATCCCAGACACCATAGCACTTTCCATGGCATGCCACTTGTACCCATTTTTTAAACCAATGATTACCGCTACAGCTGTGGCAACAAATAGCGCAATCTGGTTGGGCCCGTACGAGGAGTCGTTGCCAAATAGATAAACCGAGGCAGAAAGTAAAATAATCAGGACGATAACCGGCAGCGCTGCATCCAGAAAACTAGGATGTTTTTCAGTCATTATTGTTGCTCCACTTTAGTAAAGGCGCTTGCAGCGCCTTTCAATCTTATTATGATGGCAGAGACCAGGCTCTATAATGACCGGTAAAACATCAGCAATATGATCACCGGACAAACGAATTTAACGTACCAGGGCCAAACCCGCCAGAACCAACTATGTTCTGCTTGCGAATCGCCCTTCTTAAGCTCAGCTAAAATAGAATTTCGGTTCCATATCCAACCAGCGAAAATACACAGCATTAAGCCAAGCAGTGGTTGACTGTACTGGGTTGTCAGCGCAATAACAAAACCAAACAGCAATTCAAAGTTAGTCAAAATAAGTACGCTAATGGAGAATATAATGGCAGCGATAAGCCAAACTGCTTTGTTACGGGCTATTTTACGGTTCTCGACGACATAAGAAACCGGTACTTCAAGCATTGAAATAGAAGACGTCAGGGCGGCTATCGACATTAACAGAAAGAAAGCAGCGGCTACAACTAACCCTACAGAGCCCATGGTGGTAAACAAGGACGGCAGAACGGTAAATATAAGGGTATCTTCAGCCAGTAATTCGCCATTAGCCCCAAAAATTTCAACGCCATTGTGTAAAGCAACGTACATTGCCGGAATAATCAGTAAGCCGGCCAGCACCGCTACACCAATATCAACCAGTGCCACTGATGCACCTAGCTTAGGCAGGTTTTCTTTGTGGCTGACATAAGAGCCGTATATCAGCATGGTGCCGACACCGAGTGACATGGAGAAAAATGCCTGGCCCATGGCACTTATTAATAATTCCGGATTAAGTGCTTCGGTAAAATCGGGCAGAAGGTAAACTTTCAGGCCATCCACAGCGCCGTCCTGAGTCATCACGTACCCAAACAGCAACAACATCAACACAAATAATGTCGGCATTAACCGCACTGACCAACGTTCAATGCCATTAACCACCCCACCGCTAACAATACCAACCGTTAACAGCATAAACATGCCACAGAACAGAATATTGCGAGGCAGGGAAGAAGTTATCAGCCACTGAGCCAGTTGCTCTAACCCCGCGAGACTGGCTAACGCTTCCAGGGTATAAGACAGCATCCAACCGCCAACAATACCGTAAAACGCTAAAATTAATGAAACGGTGGCAATACCCCACATACCGACCACGCGACCGGTACGGCCTGTAGATACAGAGCCGAGGGCATCAACCACATTAGACTCGGTTGCCCGGCCAATTAATAATTCAGCCATTAAAACCGGATACGCCAACAGGAACGCCAGCACTAAATACATCAGAACGAAAGCGGCACCGCCATTACTGGCGACCTGAGAAGGAAAGCCCCAGACATTTCCCAAACCGACTGCAGACCCTGACGCAGCCAAAATAAAGCCCAGCCGTGATGAAAAAACACCCCTAGTTGTCATAAGTGAACCTTTATAATTATTTTTATATTTGGCTGAGCCTAACAAAAAGCGGTAATAAATACCGCTTTTAACTCGTTATCTTCGCCTTGTTTTTTATTTGTTCGCCATACGGCTGACTCGTAATAAATCAGCTGTGATATTTGCTGCCTCTTCAAGAAAAGGATCCAATTCACTGATTAACTCTGGCGCATCGTCGACAGACTGAACTTTCTCAAGTTCAAATCTGACCAACCGTTCATTAACCCGGGCAAGCTGATCGGCTTTTTCTTTATCGCGCTCACTGATCCGTTCAGACTCTTTCAACGAAATTGTTTTATCATTCTGACGCTGCTGATAGTCTTTTATATCCTGCAACATGTAACTAAATTCAGTTTCCTTGCTAATCCGTTGTTGATGCTTCTCGAGCAATACTGGCACAACGGCCTGAATGTCATTAACACTGGCATACTTTGCCGGGGTAATAGAATCCCAAGGCAACGCGTGCGGCTCCTTGCTCTCGCCCCATTCGGCGGGATCAATCGCGGTAGGGAAATGAATATCCGGTATTACGCCCTGGTGCTGCGTGCTGCCGCCATTAATTCGGTAAAATTTAGCAATGGTATACTGAACACTGCCGAGCGGTTCTTCAAACATATCGTAAATACGTCCTAAACCACGATGTTGCTGTACCGTACCTTTGCCAAAAGTTTGTTCACCAACAATAATTGCCCGGCCGTAATCTTGCATCGCTGCAGCAAAAATTTCCGATGCTGATGCGCTATAGCGGTCAACTAAAACGGTTAGCGGGCCATCGTAATAGCTGACGCCATCACTATCTGGTGACTCGGTTACTTTGCCATCGCCCTGGCGGATCTGAACCACAGGGCCGCGATCAATAAATAAACCGGTAAGCAAGGTAGCTTCCTGTAGCGACCCACCGCCGTTACCACGTAAATCGACGATAATGCCATCAACCTGCTTTTCTTTTAATTCAACCAGCAATTTTTTAACGTCTTCAGCCAGATTATTATAAAAGCCCGGGATGCTTATTACACCAATATTCTGGTCAAGATCGTTAAGTTTAGGCTCTAAAACTTCTGCTTTGGCAGCGCGATCTTCCAGGCGTATTTTATCCCGAACAATAGTAATAACGTCCGCTTTATTGCCGGCGATATCACTACCACCAAGCACTTGCAATCTTACCGTGCTGCCTTTCGGACCTTTTATTAAATCAACCACATCGTCCAGGCGCCAACCAATAACATCAACAAAATCATTGCTATCTTGGGCAACACCAATAATTCTGTCTTTTGGCTTAAGTTTCTGAGTCTGATCTGCTGGTCCACCTGGCACCAGGCTTTGGATAACCGTGTAGTCTTCATCGGCTCTTAATACTGCACCAATACCTTCAAGCGACAGATTCATCTCTTGCTGGAATCGATCCGCATTGCGCGGTGATAAGTAAGATGTATGCGCTTCAATGGCCCGCCCAAACGAATTCATCACCAGCTGAAACACATCTTCGCTATTGGTCTGGCTCAAGCGCTTCTGGCTATTACGATAGCGTTTGTTCAGGATCTCCCTGATTTCGTCATCTGCTTTGCCGGTCAACTTTAAATTAAGAGCATCAAACTTGACCCGTTGCCGCCAAATTTCGTTCAGCTCAGCTTGATCTGCAGGCCACTGTGCATCTTCTCTATCGTACTTGTAGCTATCGTCCTTGCTGAAGTCGAACTCCTTAGCAAGCAAATCAATAGCAAAATCAAACCGCTCAGCTCTGCGTTGTAACGTATGATTAAACATATCAAACGCAAAGTTCAAATTCCCTTTGTTCAAGCCATCGTCAAATTCGTCACGAAACCGTGCAAACGAATCAACATCAGCCTGCAACAAAACATTGCGATAGTAATCTAAATTTTTCAAATACATATCGAAAATGCGACCGGACAGTTCATCATCAAGTTGCACAGGAACATAATGGCCTCGGGTGAACAGCGCGGTTATCCTTTTACTGGCTGTTGCGTGATGTGATGCCTGAGCCATTACTGGCAAAACCTGACTGTCTTCAGATTTGCCTGGCTCGGCTTGAACTGCCAGAGCCATCATTAAACTTGCCGCTAAAATGGATAATTTCTTCATAAGCTACTCTGCGTTAATCAGGCCTGATACAAACTGTCCCGACGGGTTTTTACCACCATTCCAGACGAAAGCTGCACCGTTACATCATCTTTATGCACTTCAAGCACGGTAGCCGGCATTGGAGACTGGCCTAATTTAACCAATACACCAGCACCTACTTTCAGTTGCTCATTTGCTATAGAAGACAAAGCAGCCTCTTTAACTACCGGAGCGGCAGCTTTAGTCACTGCTTTACTGCTTAGCTTAGTGCCGTTAGAGCCCGCATTTGTTGTTTTGTTCGGCTTTTTTTTGTAAGCACGTTTGTCACTCGCGGGCTTAGCCTTGGCTTTCTGCTCTGCAAGCCGCGCCTTTCGTAACTCGGCAGCTTTATTCTTGCTCTCAGTAAGTGTATTAAGAGCATGATCCGCTTGCTGCTGGTCAATTAACTCACCCGCCTCGCCTGTCAGATCTACGCGTGCGACACCTGGCTGGATCGCTTCCAGATAGCGCCAGCTGGACGTGTAAACCCGCAGCGCCTGCCTTAATTGCGTTTTACTTACCAGGCTCTCCTGCTCAAGTTTAGCTGCAAGATCTTGAAAAATACCTACTTTAAGTGGCTTTACCTGACCCTTAACACTAAAGCATAAAGGAAATTGCTGGGCCAGATATGCCAATACTTCTTTTACATTCGCCAGTTTACTGACGTCGCTCTCGTTGGCTGACGCTTCTTGCGCTGGCGCAGTATTCTGGTCTGTATTTAACGCTTCAGTGGAGGTTGTCATTAAAATTCACTCTTCTTCATCATCTGCATTTACGTCCGCATCTTCTGCCTTTGCAGCGTCTGCATCATCAATGCCCAATTCAATTTGTTGCCGCATATAGACTAAAGCCCACCCAGTCAGTTCATGCTCATCAACATCCAGCAATAAGGTATCAGTTCCTAATTGCTGCCAAAGTTGTGGCATTATCTGTTCTATCTGCTCAGTAGCCAGATCATCGGGCAAAGCGTCCCAGACAGCATGAATAATACTGTTAATCTTATCGGTTACCAGTTCTTCTTCGCCGTCCCAGTCACCGACTTCAGACTCGTTCAATAAATAATCCTGAACTGTCAGTGCATCTTTCATAGTGGTGAGATTAACCGTTGTTCAAGCAATTTGACCAACGCCACCAAGTACTGTTGATCAACGCTATCAAAACGTGCCAGCTTTGGACTATCAATATCCAGTACCGCAACAATCTTCTGTTGAAACCTAACGGGCAGCACAATCTCTGAGTTACTGGCCGCGTCACAGGCAATATGGCCAGCAAACTGGTGGACATCTTCAACCAGCTGCACCTCGCCGCTAGCGACGGCCGTTCCACAAACCCCTTTGCCTACCGGGATCCGAACACATGCGACCTGCCCCTGAAAAGGCCCAAGCACCAATTCGTCGCCACGCATTATATAAAAGCCTGCCCAGTTTAAATCAGGCAGACTGTTGTATAACAACGCGCTTAAGTTGGCCATATTGGCAATAACATCGGTTTCATCGGCAATGAGCGCCTGAGCTTGCTGTAGCAGCAAGTCGTATTGACTATTCTTTTCGCTAGACATCGGTGTGCGGTTTCTATTTACCCAGTTTCAAAGGCATTACATTACTTGGTTTGCCAGTTAATTTAAACCTTTTTAATGTGAAAGACTGCGCATACCCGCACGAATTCTGCAGTGTGGTGCATAAACTGGCTATAAATCGCGCAAAAGGTATTATCAACCGCTAAATTGCATTGGGTTTGGCGGGTAATAACGCGCACTGGTCTGGGGCTGATGCTCGAAAAAACGGGTGTCTTTATACGGTAATTTCATAAAGCCGCCGACGCCCTCACCAGTGATCAGCGGAACTTTACCAAGAATGCTGGCAAGTAATGACGAAAATTCGGGTTCAGCGGCGCTATCTAATAACCGGTAGTAGCTGTGCACTTTCATATAAAGTGATGTGACTTCAAAAATGATACAACCGGTATGCCGGATCAGGTTGAGTTTGGCAATGTCATCCATGATCGCTTCAGGCAAAACAAGCTGTTCGTCCGGATCTTTGCCATCTTCAAAATAGGAATGTTGTTTACTGGCTTCTTCCTGGCTGGCAACCGGCGCATTCTGGTAGGGTATCCTGGCCTTCGGTGGTACAATAAAAGGCTGTTCAACCGTGTCACGACTAATATGGATAGTATTGCGGGCATCAAACAAACAGGCTTTAAACACGCCGAGTTTACCAATAGCGCGGCCAAGATTAACCACATTATTCACCGCATGGCTGAACGCCACTTTCAGACTATGATCATACAAATTTAAACTGGAATCGATATAAACCCCGCCAGCTTGCCAATGAATTGCCAGACCACCCACCACAGGATAGCGAGCCAGCCGGCCTACTGCAGCAATAAATGCTTTCTCGGTCTCGCCCATTCCTTCCAGATAATTCTTGTAGTAGCGCTCCAGTTGCACATCATCAACATAATGTAAGTCGGCATCTTCCTGATGCTCACGTAAAAACGATTTTCTCGAAGAATAGACAACGGTATCGAGCTCTTGTTTCTGAGCACTACACCAGACCGGCAGCAATGCCTCATCAGGAAGTAATGGCAGTGCCGGCAACACCAGTTGGCTCAGTTGTGGCATTCTGCTGATAAAATAATCACCGGCCTGCTGGCGCAAATTTGGGTCATCTGCCAGCATGCTGTCCAGCATAGTAGCAAACTCTACCGGTAATCCTAAACTGCGTGCTGGTATTGCCAGCCGGCCAAAACGACACGATTGTGCCGATGCTAAAGCATAAAGCGTACTGGCAATGCCCTGCTCATCAAACCTTGGGCTGGAAAGTGCTCCAGCGCGTTGCTCAGGGCCAATAAAATAAACATCACCCATGCGCGCATTGGAGTGTTGTAAATCAGCAGACATTAACTGCATCACATTATTCGCCAGATACTGTCCCTGGCTATCTAGCTGAGCATGGACGGAAGAACCCCAGTCTATTAAGCTTATCTTGCCGGTTCGCTCGTCAAATACCAGATTAGAGGGCTTAATATCGCCATGTACGATTGGCGCACTATTGCCATTAATCTGTTGCTGGCGCAAAAAAAGCAGTAACTCAGCCAGTTGTGCAGCGATATCCACCACCAGGCGTACCGACAAACGCCCTATTTTGAGGCTATATTGCTCTAAATCCAGGCCCGCGGCCCGGCCCATCATTAATATACCCTGCTTTTTAATCACCTGATAGGTAACATAAGCCGGCACCGCAGGGTGCTTTACCAGTGACAGCATATAAGCTTCGTCGGCCAAACGCTCCTGAATATGCGGCGCTAAATTTATCCTGGAAAATTTAAAAACATAAGACACCCCATCCAGACCTAACCCGGCGAACGCAAAGCCATAGGCGCCTTTGCCAATTAGTTCTATCTGGCGGTATCCCAGTTTTTCCAATTCTTCAATACAAAGCGCAACCCAATCCTTAAGCTTTTTAGCATCATTAGCATTAAGTAAATAAACCGATTGCTCTTCCGGTATATAAAAGTTTCGCAGCGGGATCTTGTCGGTTTTATCTGGCATGACTTTCCTGTTCATTGCGCACGCCTAAGGGCTATGCCATAACACAACGTTGCTCTGCCCAGTGTCGCAGGCTGCTGATCCGTTCAGCCATCACAACTGACAAGGGTTGGGTTTCATTCAGTTCGGCCAGTAAATAGTTCAGGCTGAAACCGCCACCATCGGTATGCATCCGATAACTGGCACTCACTACGGCCTGCTCTAATTCAGCTCCTGAAAATCCCTGTGCCAGGGCGACACACTGGTCAAGCTCTGTATCGCTTAAGCTTAACTGCCGGCGTTGCAGGTGCAATCTCAGCAGCGCTTTAATTTGTTCATCGTCTGGTAAGTCGACAAAAAATATTTCATCAAAGCGGCCTTTTCGCAGCAATTCCGGCGCCAGATCGTCGATGTTATTCGCCGTGGCAACCAGAAATACCGGTTTGGTTCGCTCTGCCATCCAGGTTAGCAATGTTCCGAGGATCCGCCGGGTAACGCCGTTATCGTTGTCACCGCCCGCAAGGCCTTTTTCTATTTCATCAATCCATAGCACACAAGGTGCCATCGCATCAGCCTGAGCCAGCGCCTGACTGAGGTTCTTTTCGGTTTCACCAATATATTTATTATAAAGGGCGGCCATATCCAGGCGTAATAATGGGATCGCCCAGGCACCAGCAATAGCTTTAGCGGTCAGACTTTTGCCACTGCCCTGCACACCGGTCAATAAAATACCTTTAGGCGTATCTGGGCCATTTTGCCGAAATGCATGCTGACGTTGCGCGAGCCAACGTTTTAAGTTGCTCAGGCCGATGACGTCGTCCATACTTTTTGTATCAAATATCTGATTCAATGTGCCGCCACTTTGTAACATACTAAACCTGGCTCGGGTAATTCGAGGCAAATCAGCGCGCGTTATTGCACCATCATCCGCCACCGCCTTGTACGCCAGGCGCCTCGCTTCATCAAAGGTTAACCCCACTAAGTTTTGCACCAAGGCGCTGACATCTGCCGGAGCCATCGCCACTAACTGGCCATGCTCACGGCTATATTTATCTGCAGCTTCACTAATCATTTGCCTGATCTGCTGCTCGCCTGGCAGTGACAACTGAAACCGATAACTTAACCGCGCCAGCTCCGGTGGGGTTTCCAGGGCATAGCTTAATAAAATTAGCGTATGCCCGAGGCTTTCGTGCGCCTGAGCAATTTCTTTGAGGAAACGGATGTGACGGGGTTCTGTTAAATACGGATGAAAGTCACATAACACATAGATGCCAGGCACGCGCGTGCCCTTAATTTGTGCCAGCAACTGGGCGGGTTCAATATTAAAAGCTTGCGGACTGCTTTCCCGATCGGTCCGTTGTAATCCGTCGGTAATAGTCCATTGAAATACTGGTCGCATCAGGTTTATGGCCAGGCGCTTTATCAATGCAAGTGCCCGTAACTCTTCGTAGGTTTCAATGACAATCAGTGGGCTTTTGGCCTGCACTAACACTCTTAAGTCTTCAAACTCGTACATTTGTACTCCCTGTGCCAACGGTATCATTAACCATAAAAAAACCCACTATCAACGTGGGTTTTTATCAGAAACAGTTAGCGTTGCCAACTGCTTAAATCATGTTAACCAGCATCGAGGTTGGTTGCTCCAGATACTGTTTCCACAAATTAGTGAAGCGGGCAATCGTGCCGCCGTCGATGATCCGGTGATCGCCTGACCAACTTATTTGCATCAGTTGTCTGGCTTGTACTTCGCCTTTAGCATTAAAGCGAGGCAGTGTCTGTACTTTACCCAGCGCCACTATCGCCACTTCCGGTTTATTTATAATAGGCGTGGCGACAGTGCCACCAATTGCCCCAATATTAGAAATGGTAATGGTACCGCCTTTCAAGTCTGCCGGACTAACCCGCCCTTCGCGGGCCGAATCGGTTAAGCGACTGAGCTCGCGGGCAATATCAACAATCGACTTCGCCTGACAGCCTTTCACATTAGGCACCAGTAACCCTACTTTACTATCAACCGCCACGCCAATGTTATGCTCGCTAAAATAACGTAACTCAGTACATTCGCTATTTGGCTGGCTATTCATTACCGGGAAATCTTTAATTGCTAGCGATAAGGCTTTCATAAAGAACGGCATCATCGTCAGCTTAACGCCTTGTTTGGCATAGCTGTCTTTCAGACTTAACCGCAGCGCAATCAGCTCAGTCAAGTCAATCTCTTCACAGTAAGTAAAATGCGGAATTGTGGCCACAGAATCCGCCATCTGCCGGGCCATTGCCGCTTTAATGCCTTTGATTGGCTCTACTTTGTCAGCGGTTTGGCTGCTACTGCTCATTGGAGCAGCATCTGATCCTGATTGAACCTCCGCTTTACGCTTAGTGCCCGACTGCGAACCCGCACCATCAGCAAAAGCTTTAACATCTTCTTTGTAAACCCGGCCTTTATCACCCGAGCCTGGCACTTTTGCCAAATCAATATTCAGCTCACGCGCTAACCGTCGCACAGCAGGGCTGGCTACTGCCTTACCGCTGGTCGCTGCGGTGATGTTGCCAGATGTGCTGCCAGATGTGCTGCCAGTGGCCACTGCTGCCGTTTGTTGTTTAGCCGGCGCAGCCTGCCCCGCTATTTGCATCGCAAAAAGCGGCGAATGCACTTTGGCAATTTCACCTTTTGCATAATACAATTTAGTGACTACACCTGAGTATTTAGCCGGAATTTGCACCAGGGCTTTATCAGTCATCACGTCACAGACCGGCTGGTCTTCGACAATGCTGTCGCCTTCGGCTACCAGCCAGTCAACAATTTCACATTCGACAATACCCTCACCAATATCCGGCAGGATAAAGTCTTCTGTGCCCTGTGTGGCGATGGTTACGGCCGGTTTAGCGTTATCTGAGGACTTAGTCTCGCCGGTCGGTTCAGCACTGTTTTTTTCAGCGGCGCCAAACCCGGCTTCATCGTTAACTTCCATGGCAAACAGCGGCGCATGCACTTTAGCAATCTCGCCTTTAGCGTAATACAGCTTACTTACCACACCATTGTGTACAGCAGGTATTTGCACCAGGGCTTTGTCAGTCATAACATCACAAACCGGTTGGTCTTCTTTAATGGTGTCACCTTCGCTGACCAGCCATTCAACAATCTCGCACTCGACAATACCTTCACCAATATCCGGCAGTATAAAATCCTGTTTCATACTATCTCCTTAGAAATTGACCGAGCGCATAATGGCTTCGTAAGTTTTAAGATGATCAGCCACATATTCTTTTTCAAGGGCAAGTGGATACGGCGTATCTAAACCGCAAACCCTCGCAATCGGGCTCTCCAGATGCAGGAAACACATCTGCTGAATGGTCGCGGCAATTTCGCCGGCAAAACCGCCGGTTAACGGGGCTTCATGATTTATGACCAGCCGTCCCGTCTTCTTAACTGACGTGGCAACGGTGTCAGCATCCCAGGGTAAAATACTGCGTAAATCGATAACTTCACAGGAAACACCTTGTTCCTGTGCCATTGCTACCGCTTTATCAACAATCTCCATTTGGGCGCCCCAGGCTAACACAGTGACGTCGTTACCTTGCTGCACCACTTCTGCTTTGCCCAATTCAATTTCATAATAGTCTTCAGGTACTTCGCCGGTTGACGCCCGGTACAGTTTTTTAGGTTCAAAAAATATTACCGGATCCGGACTGGCGATGGAGGCTAGTAATAAGCCTTTGGCCTGGTAAGGGTCACGCGGTATCACCACTTTCAGGCCAGGAGTATGGGCAAAATAGGCTTCAGGTGACTGGCTGTGATAATGACCACCGGCTATACCACCGCCATAGGGGCTACGAAATACTAAGCCGCCCACGTTAAACTCATTACCTGAACGATAGCGGAATTTTGCGGTTTCATTGACGATTTGATCAAACGCCGGAAAAATGTAATCTGCAAACTGAATTTCCGCTACCGGCTTCATGCCTTGTGCCGCCATACCATTGGCGAAACCGGCAATACCCTGTTCAGTTAACGGAGTATTAAAGCAGCGGGCTTTACCGTACTTTTCTTGGAGTTTGCTGGTTGCCCGGAACACACCACCAAAATGCCCCACGTCTTCTCCAAAGCATACTACGGCATCATCTTTTGCCATGGCTAAATCAAGCGCATTGTTAATCGCTTGCAGCATATTCATTTTGGCCATTAGTCCATTCTCCCCGACGTCACCGGATACGCATCCGGGTATTTTCTGATATGGTGTTTTAATTCATCTAATTGTTGTTGTAACGCCGGGATCGGCTGTTCATACACATCAGAAATTAAATGTTCTATTCCAGGTTTCGCTACTTTTTCAGCAACTTTCAATGCATCCAATATTTCGCCGCGCAGCGCTTCAATTTTTGCTTTATCAGCGTCTTCGTCCAGCCAACCCTGCTTTACCAACCACAAGCGAAAACGTGATATCGGGTCGGTTTTACGCCACAACTCTTCTTCTTCTTTTGAACGATAGCCACTTGGGTCATCCGAAGAAGAGTGTGCACCTAACCGATAAGCCATAGCTTCAATTAATACCGGTTCGTTGTGCTCAAGCGCATAGTCCCTGGCCATTTTAGTGGCCTGATATACCGCCAGAATGTCAGCGCCATCTACCCGCAGTGATTTCATACCATAACCGACGGCCCGACAGGCTATACCGTCGCCAACAAACTGCTCATTAGCGGGAGTAGAAATGGCATAGCCATTATTACGACAGAAAAATAACACTGGCGCCTTGTGAACGGCTGCCATATTTAAGCCGGCATGGAAGTCGCCTTCCGATGCTGCACCTTCGCCAAAGTAGCAAATGGTGGTGTTTTTCAAACCACGCAACTTCTGAGCATACGCGTAACCACTTGCCTGCGGGATTTGCGTGCCAAGGGGTGACGATATTGTCATGTAATAAATGTCTTTACTTCCGTAATGCACTGGCATCTGGCGGCCTTTACCCAGATCTTTCTCGTTAGAGAACAGCTGGTTCATAAACTGCTCAAGGCTGAAACCGCGGTAGCGAAGTGCGCCCTGTTCACGGTATTGCGCCATAATCATATCTTGCTCATCCAGGGCGGCAGCACTACCGACCGTAGTTGCTTCTTCGCCCAGACACTGCATGTAAAAACTGATCCGGCCCTGACGTTGTGCCGCCAGCATCCGCTCATCCAGCACGCGGGTGAACACCATAGTGTCATACATTTTCAGGGCAGTTTCTTTGTCAAGGTTTGGTTTGTCGGCACCATCATAGAGGTTGCCATCGTCTTTAAGAATTCGCAGAGTCGGAATCTTTAACGCATCACCGGCAGTAAAAGCTGCATTATGCACCGTGGTGATGGTAGCATTATTTGGGTTCGTCATAGCTATCTCTTGGGTTGTGGACACGCTGTCGATTATGATTATTTGCCGGGAACTTTACCTTTACGTAAACTGCATTGCAACCGTGCTCAGGCACAAAAAAACCTGACGGCCCGCTGAGCTGTCAGGTTATATTTACTGTTTGCCAGCCATGTTATTGGCCTTGCTGCGGGGTTTTATTGCAGATTATCCATGACAGAGCTTGGCACCACCATAAGCATTGCCCGCTGGCCTACCGCTACATTCGCATTGGGAAAGATCAATGCTTCACCCTCTTTTTCAACCCGATATTCAATATCACCATCTGTTGCCAGCAGACTGCCTGGAGGATAACTGGTGAAGTTTTCAATATCGTCAGCAAAATGTAGTGTAAAGTCCTGCGTCTGTTTAATAATGGAGCGATATACCTGATACATATTAAACTTGTTATGATCAAAGGCACCAGATTTTACCGGTTTATTGTAAATTAACGCCCGTAAACTGCTATCCGCTTTGGCAAAGCGGGCCATATCGTTCTGACCAAATGGCTTAACCTTGCCAAGTTCAATAGTAAAGGAATTGGCACCATGCTCGTTCGAAGCATAATAACTAAAAGTACTGGCCGGCGTTTGCATCAGCAGCACAGTATAAACATCACACGCCGCTAAAAACGCAAACTCTGCCTGGCGCCAGGGTTTCCCATGCAAATAAGGATACACGGCAAACTTTTCAAAACGGGAACCACGAATAGCGGTATGTAAGTCGTATAAGCTTCGGTTACCCGTTGCGCTTTCGGTTACGGGTAACCGCTGATAGAATTGGCTGACATACTGCTCCAGCGCCTTTGCACGCTGCCTTTCGGCGTTAATTAAGCCCGCTCCCTTACTGTGATGTCCGGAGAACAGCCGGTTAAGGTTTTCGGTAATCTCGCGGGTTCCGGCATTAATCGCTGGAGGATTACCGAACAGTACCAGTAGCCTGACGTTGACCACTAAGCGCCCGGCCAGAATGTCTTGCACTATTGCAGCACAAATTTCAATGGGTGCGGTTTCGTTACCATGTACACCACATGACAACACTACATCTTCGGTTGTTTGCCCGGCTGGCTCGAAGCTTATTACCCCACTATCCCATACCTTTACTGCAAGACCATTCGCTAAAGTAAATTCGAAGGGGGCTAAGCCCAGAGGATTATCCAGGGTAAGTTTAAGAAAATCATCAGCAGGTATGAGTTGCTGTGCCATACATCGTCACTCCTTCCACTTGGCAGCTGCAGCGTGTGCGTTGTTATTGCTGTTATTGATCAGTTTTCTGATATTCGACCACCTTATTGCGGCCGCGGTTTTTTGCTTCGTACATGGCTTTGTCAGCATCAGCTAACAGCAGCTTAATATCGTATCCACTAACAACGTTGCCGCTGACGCCAAAGCTGGCACTAAGGCTGAATTGATGCTCACTGGTGTTACAATCAATACTGGCAATAGCATCCCGGCAAATTTCAGCAAGCAATGTTGCTTTATCTAATTCACAGCCGGGCATCATAATAACAAATTCTTCGCCGCCGATCCGGCCAAATATATCGTTGGATCGCATAAACTGCTTACACACCCGCACGATCTGCTGCAGTGCCCAATCGCCGGTAGCATGGCCAAACTGGTCATTAATGGTTTTAAAGTGATCCAGGTCGAACAAGATCATTGCCACCGGCAAGTGTTTCGCCTGGCAATATTTTAACGCTTGTTTCGCTTCGTTATTAAAATGGTAACGGTTACTGATACCCGTAAGTTGATCATACTCTGCCATTAATTTAAAGCGCTTGCGGCCCGTCAGTCCGCGATAAGCCAGCACCAGGGCAATAAAGCCGATTAAGGCCGCTAAAAGCAACAGTAAACGACTGTTTTTTACTTCTTCCTGATAAATGCTTTTCTGTAAAAACAACAGTTCGTTGTCTCTGTCTAGTAAATTGATCCGCTGGTTTTTTAATTCAATCTCCGACTTAACGGTATGATAAGCCGCCTGCTGCTTTGCTTTACTGGCATTAAACTCTTCCTCGACCTGATACTGTTGTTCCAGATGTTGCAAAGCCAGGGCATAGTTTTGTTGTTGTTTGGCAATCTGGTATAAGGTGGCGTAAGCCTCTACCAGCGCAACGTTATTTGGGCTGCTCTTTGCTTTAAGCAACGCCTGATTTGCTAGTGTTGAAGCCTGCTGAACATTATTTAGTTGCAGCTGAGCCTGGGCTGCAAGAACTAGAACTTGCGATATCAGCACCGGATAGTGCGTATTTTCTATTTCTTTTAAATTTTGCTGATAAATTGCCAGCACTTTTTCAGCTTCATTATTTTTTAAAAAATACTGCATCAAATGGTGCCTGGCTATATTGGCCGGAATGTATTCTCTGGCCGCGACACATTCATCTATCACGATATTTGTTTCTTTTTCGGTTACAACACTGTCAATTTTTTTAAATTTTGCTTCAAGGGCTATGACATTGATCCGACATGCTAATTTTTGGGGTATCGAATTAAAATCAATATATCGCAAATATAATAAAGATAAATCATAGCGCTCAAGTTCGTTATAAGTAAACATCACTAAAACAATAACCTGCGCCATTAACTCAGCATCTGTAATAGCAGATATGTTATTGGTTAACTTTTCAAAATAGGAAAAAGCCCGCTCATGATTATTTGACAGTAATAGAACATTGACTGCCAGCATTCGGGCTTTGATAATCATGGTGGTATCTGAAGAAGCGTCCAGTAATTGGGTCAGTACAGGTAACACCCTATCATATTGCCCTAGCAATGCCTGTTCATAAGCATTCAGCAGCATTAAATACTCGATATCAGCCGCTTCAGATAATGGTAATTGTCTTAGACTGGCTAATCCGGCTCTAAATTGAGATTGATCTTCCAGTCTTATATTGTCCAGGTGGGTTAACTGCTGTTGAATGGAGAGCGTTTGCTCAGTACTCCGTTCCTCAGACAATTTAGCAGGTTCATTTGCAAAGCCTGCAGGTACCAAAACAAGCAGAATTAGCAACAGCGCAGCGCTAACCATAATGACTTTTATTAGAGAATTCATAAGGTCAGTTCTGCTGGGGGTTAAAACTCATTAATTTAAACCACCTGCTTAATTTCTGGATCTGCAGGCTCGGGGGCATCTTCCGGTTCCTTTTTGGGCTCATCGTCAGGCGATGGCTCTTCTGCTGGCAGGATCATGCAGACAATTTTATTATTTGCATGAAGCAGCTGCGCCAGTTTAACATCGTCTTGCTGACATATGGCCTGCTGAATTGCCGGGTCGAAATTTAATGGGTTAACAACTTGTTCAAGCTGAGTATCCGCCAGATGGCGCAACGATGCATCTTCTCCTAGCAGTTGTAATAACTGCAATACGTTTTTCATGCTGAGCATCCTGTATCAGTAATTTTATTATTATTGTGTAATTTATAATAATTGTCCTGCTTACAATACACAAAGCCCAGCCCGCTAACCAGCTTTATCGCGGCCAGATTGCCGTCGGTAATTCTGCATATTATGTGTATAACCTGGGGCAGTTGCAGTAATCTCTGACATAAACTGATAAACGCAGTAACAGCAAGGCCTTTTCGCTGCATGAAAGGTAACAGCATAATACCAATCTCTGCGTTAAAACGATTGGCATATGCTGTGGCATTAAAGGTTACGGCCATTAACCCGAAGGATGTATTCGCTGCCGGGTTAGCAATTACCAGGAATAAACGGCTTGCTGGCATTAATTTAGTCGATGCTGCTAAATTTTGCTTAAGGGCCGCAGCAAAACTGCACGTCACTTGGCTGTCAGTTAACGGCTCGCCAATCCATTGCATTACCGCTTTGCTGGTAAAAAGCTGACGGTAAAGCGGCTGATCTACTGCCGCCAATAGTCTTACGTTTAATAAACAAGCGGCAAAACCAACATCATAGTTAATAAGGCTATTGAGCATCGTCGTCATCTGCCTGTAAGGCGGCCAGTTTATCCAGCATTAGCTGGTTAGCGACCATTTTGGTCGCAGGCGGGATCACCAGAGTGGTTTTCAGATCCATCTGGGCACTTAGCAAATCGGTAAGCGACAAATGCGTAATCCGCGGCTGCTGAATGGGTAAGGTTACCGCTTCATATAAAATTACCTGGTGGTTTAACGGATAATACTCAGCCAATAGTTCAATAAGTAACTGGCGGTAACGGGCGTCAGTGCTACGTTTGGCCAGGCTACGATCTCCCGCCACTCCAACCTGCCACAAAATCAGATAAGCTGCGCTATCAATAGTGCGTTTGTAAAACATAAACTGGCTGGTTTCAAAATGCTGGCAGCCATAGGTGCCTGGGTCGATAGCTAAATCCGCTATCAGGCAATCCTCTGCCGAAATACCGGGCTCCATATGGGCGGCGAAACCCTCTGCTCTGGCCTCTGCAATCGCTTTATGTGGCACCCAGGCAAATACCCCAGGGTGGCCGTAAAACGCCCCGACCACTTTTTTATTAAGCCGCACCTCGCTCAGCATCGCCGCTACCATTTGCTGATAACTTAGCATCCGCGACACACCAATCTGATAAAAAGGCTGTAGCGAGCGAACGTCATTGTTCATCTCGCCCACCCATTGCTCAGTAATACCATCTGCAACTAATAAAAATACTACATCGGCCTGTTCAATATAGCTGCGACTTAACGGGCTAATATGCGAACCTAATGTCATACCGGTACCGACACAGACTAAACTGCCTGTTTGCTGCAATTGCTTCTCCATTATCGCTATTATTTTTAATTCTGTTCCGTAGACCCTGCAGCCTTATCAAAAGTACGTAAACCTTGCTCATTAAAAAAGCTAAAATCAATACTGCTAACATCGCTGTGCCACATTCTTAGTACTTCCAGAAACTCCGGATCTTGCCTGATTTGCGGCATGATCTGATTAATTCGTGATATTTGCGCCTTTCCCCAGGCATTATTTGCACAACCTATCGCACCCGCCACCGGCTGCTGATCATTTTCTGAAATGGCGATGGTCACCATTTTTCGGTTGTAGAGCTGCTGAAAATAGTTGGCAATCATCGGGTAATCAATGGTGTAATCAAGTCTGCCAGAGCTAATCATATGTAAAATGGCGACAGAGCCGCCAGGGCCTGAGCGGGCCAGATAGGGGTCTTGTTCATTGATTAAGGGTTGTAACACACCATAGCGCCGGCCCGCAGGGTAGCCCAACCGGAATCGAGTATCTGCCAATAATGTCGCTAAGGATATCGGCTCGCCATAGAGTGCCTTTAACGTTTTCGCGGTGTGTTCATCAGTAATGATATGATGCGGGTAATAAATATGCGTCGGCATACTATAAATTGCTCTGTCTTCTCCTTCTGGTTTGAAAATCATGCAGGGAAAACATACCGGTTCTTTGTTGTCCAATGCCTGGGCAATTCTGGGCTGTGGCATAACCAGATATCTTGGCCGGGTTTCTGACATGTAGCGATGCACTACTTTGATTAATACGTCACATACCCCCTGACGCTGATATTCGCCATGGAGCACATGAAACGGCGGAGCATCATTAATGGCCCAGTTTAACCTTTCATTATTTTCGGTATCTTGAATATCTTCAGATACTTCTGGCCTTGTCTGCGGTTCACTTGTCATTCGCAAAACAAGGTCTGTTGTACTGGCAGCTAGCACCTTAAAGGTTAACGTTGCGGTTAATCCACAGCCCAACAATAAAACATACATTAGCTGGCCAATTATCTTTCTGAACACTAATAACACCTGCCCTGACCTCAGCTCATCGGATAAATCTTATTTAACTTTACCCATAGCCTGTGGCAATTGCCAAATTTTTATCAATAAAAAAACCCATCCTAAGATGGGTTTCTGGCAAAGGATAGCGTTACGCCTACCCTGATTTACTCTTAGTCTGCAATTTTACACCGCGTTAAGCGCCACACTTTGCTGACGTAATCTTCAATTGAGCGGTCAGAGGTAAATTTACCCACTAACGCTGTGTTTAAAATCGCTTTTTTCGCCCAGCCTGCTTTATCGCGATACCAGCTGTCTATTTGCTGCTGCGCGTTTGCGTATGATTCAAAATCAGCTAATACCAGATAAGGATCACCTCCCTCCAGTAAGCTGTGCTTTATCGCTGCTAATTCACCAGGCTTGCCGGGAGTAAAGTAATCGGTCTCCAGCCAGTCTAATATGGCCTTAATTTCCGGATTATTATGGTAGTACTCGTAACTATGATAACCCTTGGCATGCAGCGCTTTTACTTCATCGACGGTAAGTCCGAAAATCGCAATATTATCGCTACCAACTTCTTCAGCAATTTCAATATTAGCGCCATCCAGCGTGCCTACGGTTACGGCACCGTTCAAGGCCAGTTTCATGTTACCGGTACCCGACGCCTCTTTACCCGCTGTAGAAATTTGTTCTGACACGTCAGCTGCCGGGATCATTTTCTCGGCCAGAGTTACCCGGTAATTAGGCATAAATACTACTTTAAGCCGGTTTTTAACCCGTTTATCGTTATTTATTTTGTCAGCAATTTTATTGATTGCATAAATAATTTCTTTTGCCAGCTTATAGCCAGGTGCTGCTTTGGCGCCAAAAATAAAGACCCGGGGTACCATATCATAATCCGGGTTTTGCAAAATACGACGGTACAGCGCCAGAATATGCAGCAAATTAAGATGCTGGCGTTTATATTCGTGCAGACGCTTAATCTGAATATCAAAAATAGCCGCCGGATCAATATCAATGCGGGTCAGTCTTTTAACTTCCTTGGCAAAGTCAGCTTTGTTTTGCTGTTTAATTGCCATAAAGTTGTCCTGGATCTGCGGATCGTCTGCAAAATCTGCCAATTTACTCAACAGTTTAAGATTAACCGGCCAGCCAGTACCTACTTTTTCATCCAGTAATTTAGACAACCTGGGGTTACAGGCTTTTAACCAGCGCCGAGGAGTAACGCCATTCGTCACATTGGTAAATTTATCCGGCCACAATGCCACCATTTCCGGAAATAAATCAGACTGTACCAGTTTGGAATGGATCTCTGCCACGCCATTCACTTTGAATGAACCAACCACGGAAAGATGGCCCATCCGCACCATCGGTTCGTCACCTTCTTCTATTATAGAAAGCTTACGTTTTTTAGCGTTGTCACCAGGCCATAATACGTCGACCTGTTCGACCAGAAAACGACGGTTTATTTCATAAATAATTTCAATGTGCCGTGGTAACACTTTTTCAAATAATCGTACCGGCCATCTTTCTAACGCTTCGGGAAGTAAGGTGTGGTTGGTGTAGGCAAAAACCTGTTGACACAGCGCCCAGGCGTCATCCCAACTCATGTCAGCCCGGTCAATCAGAATTCGCATCAGCTCCGGGATAGCAACCGCCGGATGAGTATCGTTTAACTGAATAACAACCTGCTGCGGAAATTTGCTCCAGTCATCGCCATGCGCTCTTTTATAGCGACGAATAATATCTTTTAAGGAACATGAGCAAAAAAAGTATTGTTGAATCAACCGCAGTTCTTTACCCGCGTCAGTTTCATCATTCGGATAGAGCACTTTTGAAATCGTTTCAGCTTCAATATTTTCTCTGGCGGCATCAATATAACCACCCGAGTTAAACACATCCCAGTTAAAAAAGTCACTGGCCCGACTTTCCCACAAGCGCAATACGTTAACTGAACTGCCGTTGTAACCAACGACCGGAATGTCCCATGGCACACCTTTTATAATACGTCCCGGGTGCCAGACTTTTTTCATGGTCCCTTGCAGGTCATATACCGTCTCGACATAGCCATAAACAGAAACTTCCTGCACTGACTCTGGACGGCAGATCTCCCACGGATTGCCATACTCGCGCCAGCTATCAGGGCGCTCTATTTGCCGACCATCCTGAAAACTCTGTTTAAACAGACCGTGTTCATAATGAATACCATAACCAATGGCCGGATAATTAAGGGTTGCCAAAGAATCAATAAAGCAGGCAGCTAAACGGCCAAGACCGCCGTTGCCAAGTGCCATATCTTCTTCCTGATCTTCCAGATCAGCAATATTCATTCCAAGCTCGGACAATGCTTGCTTAGCTTGCTCATGCAAACCTAAGTTATGCAGATTATTGCTAAACAAACGGCCCATCAGATATTCAAGGCTAAAATAATGTAAGGCACGGGTATCTTGCTGATAATGCGTACGCTGAGTATTGCGTAAGCCGTCGTAAACCTGTTCGTTAACCGCGGCACAGGTAGCACGCCACCAGGCCTGACTGCTGGCTTTATTAACGTCAGTACCCAGACTTGAATGCAGGTGTTTAATTATATTCTGTTTAAGTTGTTCAGTTGTCGCGCCGCTGGCAGCGGCCTTTGGTGAGGTTGCTTTGTTCATTGCCAATCCTGAAATTTACTGAGCTTGTTAATTAAACCAATTTACTGAGCTGAGCCAGCCAATATTATCGTTACATGTAGCAATATTACGAAAAAGATACCTTAAATAAGCTCATTTAGCAAAATAAAGGCCGCTAATGTAATTTAATTACAATATAAAGCGGCCTGGTGTTGCGCTCAGAGGGAGCGAAAGACCTGTTCTACGAAGGCTTTCGCATCCTGTTCTAATAGCTGTAAGTGTTGTTGATCAGCAAAACTCTCCAGATAAATTTTATAGGCGTTTTCAGTACCAGAGGGACGAGCGGCAAACCAGCCATTTCGGGTAACCACTTTTACCCCACCAATATCTGCCTGATTACCAGGTGCTCTAGTTAATACCGCCAATATCGGATCACCTGCAAGTTCGGTCTGGCTAACACTGGCGATATCCAGTGATTTTAACGCGGCTTTTTGTGCCGCATTGGCGGGCGCATCTAATCGGCGATAGAGCGGAGATCCCAACTCTTTGGTCAGTGCCTGATATTGTTGATATGGGTCAACTCCGGTTTTAGCCAGCATTTCTGCTGCTAGTAAACCGAGAATAATACCGTCTTTATCCGTAGACCATGCTTTACCATTTAACCGTAAAAAACTGGCGCCGGCACTCTCTTCACCACCAAATGCCAGAGTACCGTTATACAAACCATCAACAAACCACTTAAAACCTACCGGTACTTCACATAAGTTTCGGCCCCTTGCCGCGACGACCCTGTCAATCAAGGCGCTGGACACCAGGGTTTTACCAATGGCGAGGCTGGCAGGCCAGTCTGGCCGGTTCGACAGCAAATAATTTATAGCAACCGCCAGATAATGATTCGGATTCATTAAACCGCCACTGCGGGTAACGATACCATGGCGATCAAAATCAGGGTCGTTGCCAATAGCAATATCAAATTGGTCTTTTAACTGGATTAAATTGGCCATAGCGCAGGCCGAAGAGCAGTCCATCCGGATTTGACCGTCTTTATCTAATGGCATAAAAGCGAACGACGGGTCCACTTTGTCATTGACGACCGTAATATCCAAACCATACTTTTCAGCAATTCGCGGCCAATAACCAATACCAGAACCACCCAGCGGATCAACACCAATTCTGATCCCGGCTTTTGCAATTGCGGCCATGTCGATAACATTTGCCAGATCGTCTACATAATGCTGAATGTAATCGATGTGCTGACAATAACCTGATTGAATTGCCAGGCTGTAGGGCATCATTTTCACCCCATCAAGATCTTTGGCTAGTAACTGGTTGGCCCGTTGCTCTATCCAGTTGGTTACCTCAGTATCGGCCGGCCCGCCGTGCGGTGAATTATACTTAATTCCCCCATCTTCAGGCGGGTTGTGCGAAGGTGTGATGACAATACCGTCTGCCAGTTTGTCATTTGCCCCATCGTTTTGGGTAAGAATAGCGTGTGATATCACTGGTGTAGGGGTATAGCCTAAACCTTTTTGAATACATACCTGAATTTTGTTGGCTATCAGTACTTCCAGTGCTGAGGCAAATGCTGCCTCTGACAAGCCGTGGGTGTCTTTACCTAAAAATAACGGGCCGTTTATTCCTTGTGCTTTGCGATAATCAGCAATAGCCTGACAAATTGCCAACACGTGCGGTTCATTAAATGAGCAATTAAGGGCACTACCCCGGTGACCAGAAGTACCAAAGCTGACTTTGTGCTCCGGGTGCTGGTGAACATCAGGTTCCAACACATAGTAGGCGGTCATTAACCGACTGATATTTGGAATTCGATCGTTTGGTACCTGTTGTCCAGCCAGGGGATGTAAAGACATATTGATTCCTTATAATAAATCGCGGATCCGCTCAGCGTCCTGTTCACTATAACCTAATTTTACCGCCGTTTCGGTTAACATCATTTTTTTTCTGGTGGTATTAGAATTGGTAATAACCCAGAAACTGGTGTTGGGGATCTGTTTGGGATTAGTACTGCTTCCGGCCTCAGACAGCGCCTCTGCCGTGGTGGCGAAATACAGGCGGTTCCGGCCTTTAATCTCCAGCACTTTGCTGAATTGCTTCTTGTGTACTCTAGCAAGTACTGACAGTAAATATAAAAAACGCCCCACTACACTTGATTCTGCCTGTAAATCCTGGCGGCTAACCAAATCGAAAACAGTACCGGTGTTACTGGTCTCAAGCATAACCGTCGGTTTTACTGGCTCCGGGTTGACAGTCTCAGGTTGAACGGCTGCAGTAGTCTGGCTTGCCGCCTGCTCACCGAGCAGTAAACGACGTAAAATATCAGAGGCACTTTCGCCAATCTTGCGGGTCTGTGCGGCAATGTAGTGATACAAATCGTCTTCTATTTCAATGGTTTTCATATTTTTTTCCATCAACTGTATGTTGGCCCATTATATAAAGGCTTTGCGACTGACGCCAGCAGCTTAATTTGTTAAAATACCCGCTTAATCTTTTCAGTGAGTTAGCAATGATTCTACATTCCAACAGTATCGGCTCTGGGCAACCTTTAATTATATTACACGGATTGTTCGGCAGTTATGACAACTTAGCCGGTATTGCCAGATCCTTAAGTGACCAATGGCACGTTATCAGTATCGATTTACCCAATCATGGTCAGTCACCACACAGTGATGTCATGAATTACACCAGCATGGTATCTGATTTGGCTGAAACGCTTGATAACCTGAATATTGAGCAATGTGCGATATTGGGTCACTCCCTTGGCGGTAAATTAGCGATGGCGTTTGCATTGGCCCACCCGGGTCGGATAACGGCGCTTATTATTGCTGATATTGCTCCGGTTAGCTATGCCAGAAGCCATCAGGCAGTTTTTGATGGTTTAAAAGCGGTTAACACCAGCAAGCTAAGCAATCGCAGTGAGGCTGACAAGCAGCTCTCTGAACATATAACAGAGCCTGGTGTTCGTCAGTTTTTATTAAAAAGTCTGCACAAAACCGAACAGGGCTTTGCCTGGCGCTTTAATTTAGTGGCATTAACACAATGCTACGACCACTTACTTAGCTTTCCCGAACATAGCAATGCATACACCGGCCCTGTTCTTTTTATTAAAGGCGCACAGTCTGACTATATATTGCCAGAGCACCGGCCGCAGATTATGCAATTATTCCCCGAGGCGCAGGCGAAAATAATTAATGGCGCGGGCCATTGGCTGCATGGAGAAAAACCAGTTGTGTTTGCCAAGTTGGTCAAAGACTTTTTATTGAGCCAGCACACTAAAATTTAGCAAGTTTTGTGCTATAGTGCGGCCAATTTTTCAGGTATGGCCAGAGCAGATGACCATTGCACAATTTGAAACCATGGGATTATGGCTGGGCCTGACGGTACTCTACATTTTTATCGTACTGGCAATCAACGATGTACTGAAAAAGAGTCAGGCGCCACGGTTTGGTCGTTTTTTTGTCTGGTTGGTGTTGTTTCTATCACCACTGGTGTTTGTAATTAAAACGGTGGTCCAGTATTTTCTGGAATAACAAGGTTGAGATTGATGGCTAAAATCGCCACTGATCGCACCACTATTGATTTGTTTGCGGCTGATAAGCGGCCGGGGCGGCCTAAAACTAACCCGTTGCCAAGGCAAGAGCAGCTAAAGCTGAATAAACGCAATCAAATTAAACGCGATCGTAATAAGGGCTTAAAGCGTATTGAATGTAAAGTGTCTGCTCAGCTGTATGATGCGCTGAGCCAGGCTGCCGAACAGGCGAATACCACACGCAGTAACTTAATTGAACAACTTTTAGAGCAAGCTTTATCCAGGTAAGAAGGCAATTAACCATGGCAACTGTAGGAATTTTTTTCGGTAGCGATACCGGCAACACTGAGCATATCGCCAAAATGATCCAAAAAGAGCTGGGCAAAAACCTGGTTGAGATCCGTGATATCGCTAAAAGCAGCAAAGAAGACATTGCCGGCTTCGACTTACTGTTACTGGGTATTCCAACCTGGTATTACGGTGAGGCCCAGTGTGACTGGGATGATTTTTTCCCTGAGCTGGACGGTATAGACTTTAATAATAAACTGGTGGCAATTTTTGGCTGTGGCGATCAGGAAGATTACGCTGAATATTTCCTGGATGCGATGGGCACCTTACGCGATATTATTGAGCCTAAGGGCGCAATTATTGTTGGCAACTGGCCGACTGCAGGCTATAACTTTGTGGCTTCAAAAGCGTTGGCCGATGCCAGCCACTTTGTTGGCTTGGGTGTAGATGAAGACCGTCAGCCAGAGTTAACTGAGCAACGGGTAAAACAGTGGTGCAAACAGGTTTACGAAGAAATGAGCCTGCAGGAGTTTGCTAACCTGTAAGCCGGCTGAAAACATTGAAAAAAAGAGGCATTATGCCTCTTTTTTTAATCAACTTATCAGGTTTAACTGACAAATTGGCTCGCTAATCACCCAATACTGATATTCTGCCAGCGTGCTCAGTAGTACTCTGTTCAGCGGTATTTTGGTTTCTTTCGAATATAAACGGTTCGGTTCACTTCACAGACGATATTGTCGTTCTGATCCTTAATGTGCACCAAAAACTGCGGAAAATACTTCTCGCCATCAGCCGTGTGCTTAATAATGTCGGCAACGGTGTCATCGGTCAGAATAAACTCTGCTACTAATCTGCCTATCCCGGGTTTAAGGTAATCAATATCAGCTTGCTTATCCCAGACGATATATTCTTTACCCAGCGCGCCCATTAACAGCAATGGAAATATTGGATCAGTCATGGCAAACATTGAACCACCAAACTGGCTACTATTAATGTTGCGGGTCCAGGGACGGTTTTTCAGCTCTACTCTGGCATAACGATAATCATCAGCCAATACCGCTACTCTGATACCACTGAAAAAAAATGGCGGCCAGAAATTCATTAATTTTCGCATAATCTGTGGTTTAAACGCCCAGCGCATCACTTCACCTGGTATGACCTGTTTGCCACCCATTTTACAAGGCTGCAAGGAAAGCACAACAGAATTGACGTAAAATCAGCAGCAATCGGCCATTTCAATATGGCGCTAATGTCTTTATAATCGATGCAAATCCACCAGCAAGACAGAGTTTTTATGTCAGATCATAATACTGAGCTACGCAAAGCCGGCCTTAAAGTTACTTTGCCACGGGTGAAAATCCTTGAGATTTTACAAGACCCCAATCATCAGCACATCAGTGCTGAAGACGTCTATAAGATCCTGTTGGAACTTGGTGAAGATATCGGTCTGGCAACGGTGTATCGGGTACTGAACCAATTTGATGATGCTGGAATTTTAACACGTCATCATTTTGAGGGCGGTAAATCAGTTTTTGAGTTGACCGGCAACAGCCATCATGATCATCTGGTGTGTTTAAAGTGTGGCAAGGTTATCGAGTTTGAAGACGAAATTATCGAAGCCAAGCAGCTGGAGATAGCAGAGCAAAACGGTATTAAACTTACCCACCATAGTTTGTACTTGTATGGTGAGTGCACCGATACCGCACAGTGCCAGAAAAATGCGAATTCTCATTGATTAACAATACCATCGCAAGCCGTTTTGAAAACAAAGGCACTTAAAAGTGCCTTTGTTTTTATTATATCTGCTTATTCAGCTATTACCGGTATTAATCCGGGCCATGCATAACGCCG
Source organism: Arsukibacterium sp. (assembly GCF_041616895.1). Classification (GTDB taxonomy): domain Bacteria; phylum Pseudomonadota; class Gammaproteobacteria; order Enterobacterales; family Alteromonadaceae; genus Alishewanella. The sequence goes on along the minus strand of NZ_JBFJPY010000026.1, from coordinate 6,589 downwards.
TAACATATTTACCATATTGAAACGCAAAATCTGCCAACTCCGCCTCAACTTCAAAGCCAAAACGCTCGTAAAGCGCAATAGCAACGTCATTGCTGCTATAAACAGTTAGCTCCATCCGTCTGATATTCAGCCAATTATCGGCCATCTCAAGCGCTGCACGAAGCAGAGCCGATCCGATACCCTGCCCCTGATATTCCTGTAACACCCCCATTCCTAACTCAGCAACATGACGTCGTCTGGGGTTTTGGCAAACCTGTAAACCAAGTTGCCCTACCACTTGACCTTCAACCTCTGCAACTAAATTATAAAAACCAACACCGGCGTTATACAACTTCTGCCAACTGGCAACGGGCTGATAAGGCAGCTGTAAGGTATTAGAATAAACAGCGGGCTGGTCATATATTGTCTTAATTGATTCAATATCAATGGGCTCAGCATGGCGGATTACTACAGACATTTTATGGCATCCTTGGCAAATGATGGATTATCTTAAGTCGGAAATAACGTTAGCAACAAGCACTAAAACGCGAAAAGCCAGCAAATGCTGGCTTTGATATAGCATTTTATAACGATCAGAGCTGCTGTTCGAGCTCGGGTAACACCGTAAATAAATCGGCAACGAGACCGTAGTCAGCTACCTGGAAAATTGGCGCTTCAGCGTCTTTATTAATCGCTACGATCACTTTAGAGTCTTTCATACCTGCTAAATGCTGGATAGCACCCGATATACCTACCGCGATATACAGATCAGGTGCCACAATTTTACCGGTCTGACCCACCTGCATATCGTTTGGTACGAAGCCTGCATCCACTGCCGCCCGCGAGGCACCAATTGCCGCATTCAGCTTATCGGCTATGCCATTTAGCATGGTGAAGTTCTCACCATTTTGCATACCGCGACCACCTGAAATAATAACCTTGGCAGCCGTAAGCTCTGGCCGGGCTGATTTTGTCAGCTCCTCACCAATAAACTTAGATACCTGTAAATCTTTCACCACATTCAACTTTTCAATTGGTGCATTATTACCCTCAGCAGCTGCGCCAAATGCAGAGCAGCGCACCGTCAATACCTTGATACTATCAGCAGATTGGACTGTCGCTATTGCATTGCCAGCATATACCGGCCGCACGAAGGTATCCGCACTCTCAATCGCAATAACATCGGAGAGTTGTGCTACATCTAGCAGCGCGGCAACTCGTGGCAGCATATTTTTACCGGTGGTGGTTGCTGCCGCTAGGATATGGCTATAATCTTTGCCAATTTCTGCCACTAACGCCGCCACGTTTTCGGCCAATTGATGGCCATATGTACTGGCATTGGCAACCAGTACTTTACTGACCCCTGCAATCTCTGCGGCTGCGCTGGCGGCACTGTCGCAATTATCACCCGCCACTAACAGGTGAATATCTCCGCCAATAGCGGTAGCGGCCTGCACAACTTTATGTGTGTCGGCTTTAAGGGCATCATTGCTATGCTCTGCAATTACTAAAATCGTCATCAGATCACCTTCGCTTCGTGCTTTAATTTTTCAACCAGTTCTGCAACCGACTCAACAATTACCCCACCTTGCCGGGTCGGCGGCGCGGTAACTTTCAACGTGCTGACGTTTGAACTCAGGTTAACGCCAAGACTGTCAGCGGCTTTAACATCTAACGGCTTTTTCTTGGCCTTCATAATATTAGGAAGTGACGCATAGCGTGGCTCGTTCAGACGCAAATCGGTCGATACCACGGCTGGCAAGTTCAACTCTACCGTTTGCAAACCACCGTCAATTTCCCGGGTTACCTGCACTTTGTCACCGTTTACCGCAACTTTTGAGGCGAAGGTGCCCTGGCCCATTCCGGTTAGTGCTGCCAGCATCTGAGCGGTTTGGTTGTTGTCAGAATCTATTGCCTGTTTGCCCAGAATAACCAATTGTGGCTGCTCTTCTTCAACCAGCTTTGCCAGTAATTTGGCAACCTGTAATGAATCCAGATTCAACTCGGTTTCCAGGTGGATAGCGCGGTCGGCGCCCAGTGCCAGTGAGGTGCGCAGTTGCTCCTGCACCGCCTTTGCGCCAATAGACACAACCACGACTTCAGTCGCCACACCAGCCTCTTTCAACCTTACTGCTTCTTCTACTGCAATTTCACAAAATGGATTAAGCGCCATTTTCACGTTGGCCAGCTCAACGCCGGTTTGGTCTGCTTTAACACGAACTTTGACGTTGTAATCGATAACCCGTTTCACCGGAACTAATATTTTCATATAATCCTCTTAAATCGCGTTCTACGCAGCAGGTTTACGTTAAGGTAAACGTAACAATGTATATTGCTGCACAATCTACTTACTGTTGACGTTAACGTCAACCTGCAATACCCTTATCAACACAATAAACGCAGTGAATACTGTAAATATAAGCATCCAAGGGGTAACCATCGTGGAAAGAGAAGCAATGGAATACGATGTTGTAATCGTTGGCGCAGGGCCAGCGGGCTTGTCGGCCGCGATCCGGTTGATGCAACAGGCGAAAAACGCCGACAAAGAGATCACGGTATGCGTGGTGGAAAAAGGCTCTGAAGTAGGTGCTCATATTCTCTCTGGTGCGGTATTTGAACCCAGAGCTTTAAATGAACTGTTGCCTGACTGGCAAGAAATGGGAGCACCACTGACCACGCCGGTTACCCACGACGATATTTACCTGTTTAGTGACGAGCAATCCAGCCGCAAATTACCGGGCTTTGCCGTACCCAAGACAATGCACAATAGTGGTAACTATATTGTATCAGTGGCTAACATGTGCCGCTGGCTGGCAGAGCAGGCGGAAACACTTGGTGTAGAAATTTTTCCAGGCTTCGCCGCCAGCGAGTTGCTAATAGAACAGGACGTCGTCAAAGGCATTCTGATTGGTGATATGGGCCTCGACCGTGAGGGTAAACCTAAAGACAGTTTCACGCCAGGCATGGAGCTTCGGGCAAAATACACGCTATTTGCTGAAGGCTGCCGAGGCCATTTAGGTAAACAGCTGATCCAGCACTATCAGCTTGATAAAGACGTATCCCCACAACATTACGCTATTGGCTTCAAAGAAATCTGGGATGTCCCAGCTAATAATCATCATCAGGGGCTGGTTGTGCACTCAGCGGGCTGGCCGCTGGCTAACGAAGCATCGGGTGGTGGTTATTTGTATCACAGCGAAAACCAGCAAATCGTCGTCGGCTTAATTATTGACCTCAATTACAGCAATCCTCATTTGGATCCTTTTGCGGAATTTCAACGTTATAAACACCACCCGGTTATCAAGCAGTATCTGGAAGGTGGTAAGCGCGTCAGTTACGGCGCGCGAGCGATTGCTAAAGGCGGGCTGAACAGCTTACCCAAAATGAGCTTTAATGGTGGCTTATTGCTAGGTTGCGACGCCGGCACCCTAAACTTTGCCAAAATCAAAGGTAACCACACGGCGATGAAGTCTGGCATGCTGGCTGCTGAGACCGTATTTGCTGCACTGAAGACTGACGATGGCGGCGGCAGAGATTTAACTGATTATGGCCAGAACGTAAAGCAAAGCTGGCTGTATGAGGAACTGTATAGCTCACGTAATTTTGGCCCGGCAATGCATAAGTTTGGTACTTTCTGGGGTGGTGTTTTTAATACGATTGAACAGAACTGGTTTGGCGGCAAACTGCCCTTTACCCTAAAAGATAATAATTATGATTATGCCCAGTTAACACTGGCTAGTGAAGCAACAAAAATTGCTTATCCTAAGCCAGATAATACCCTGAGCTTTGACCGGCTAACCTCAGTTTACCTGTCTAACACCAACCATGAAGAAGAACAGCCTTGCCATCTTACCCTGGCAAACGCCGATATACCTATTGAAGTAAACCTGCCAAAATATAATGAACCCGCGCAGCGCTACTGTCCGGCTGGCGTTTATGAAGTTATCAGTGAAGAGGGGCAGCAGCCGCGTTTTCAGATTAACGCCCAGAACTGTATCCACTGTAAAACGTGTGATATTAAAGATCCAAGCCAGAATATTACTTGGGTTACCCCGGAAGGCGGTGGCGGTCCTAACTACCCTAATATGTAGGCTAAGGCTTGCTGCAAAACTTTACAGCCCCTACACTAGGGGCTGTTTTATTTAAACTTAAGAATGCCATGACAGACCCCACCCAATATCGTTTAAACAAATACATTAGTGACACCGGTTTCTGTTCGCGTCGTCAGGCCGATAAATATATCGAGCAGGGTGTTGTAACCGTAAACGGCGAAGTTGCGCCGGTCGGGTTAAAGGTAGTTGATGGTGATGATGTAAAAATTGCCGGAAAAGCCCTGCAGCAAAAACCTGATCGGATCTATCTGGCCTATCACAAACCGGTAGGCATAATCTGCACCACAGAGCGTCATATCAAGGGCAACATTATTGATGCAATTGGCTATCCACAACGGATATTTCCGATTGGCAGGCTGGATAAACCTTCCGAAGGCCTGATCTTTTTAACCAACGATGGGGACATCGTCAACAAGGTATTGCGCGCCGGCAATGCCCATGAAAAAGAATATTCGGTAACGGTGAATAAGCCCATTACTGCTAATTTCATTAGCAAGATGGCCAACGGCGTCCCTATTCTTGATACCGTCACTCTGCCCTGCACCGTCACCCAGGTGTCAAAAAACACCTTTAAAATTATTCTCACTCAAGGGCTTAACCGGCAAATACGCAGGATGGCTGAGTATTTAGGATATGAAGTAATAAAATTAAAACGAACCCGGATTATGCATGTACGCCTGGCTGAATTGCGCCCCGGCCAGTGGCGATTATTAGATAAGTTCGAATTATCGCAAATGGAGCAATTGCTGCAACACTCCAATAAAACTGCCAATGACTGCAATGCTATTGAACAGGATGATGAGGAATAATTGTGGTCAGCAAAAGGCTTGAACTTGGTTATCTGCTCCCCTTGCTTGCTGCTCCGCTGGTATTTTTCTTGGTGTTGCTCACTGAGCCAGCATTTCGCGGGATGTCTGAACCAGCCTGGCTGCTGACTGGTTTAACAGCGTGGATGGCCATATGGTGGATTAGCGAGAGTGTGCCAATTCCGGCAACGTCATTGTTACCCATTATTGTCGTGCCACTACTTAACCTCGACTCAGTCGCTAACGTTACGGCTCCCTACGCTGACCCGCTGATTTTCCTGTTCCTGGGTGGCTTTATGTTATCTATTGCCATGGAGCGCTGGAATTTACATAAACGGGTCGCCCTGTTAACCATGTTGATGGTAGGCAGTAAACCCAGCCAGCAAATTGCGGGTATGATGCTGGTCACTGCTTTTCTGTCAATGTGGATGTCCAATACCGCTACCGCAGTTATGATGTTACCCATTGCCCTGTCCATTATTGGCATGCAAACCAATATCAGCGATAAATTTGCCAAAGCTATGCTGTTATCTGTGGCCTATGCTGCCAGCATTGGCGGTGTTGCCACCTTAATTGGCACACCACCCAACGCGCTGCTGGCCGGTTATTTGCGTAATCAGTATCAACTGGAGGTTGGCTTTGCACAGTGGATGATACTGGGTGTACCTGTTGCTGTGGTATTGCTTCTTGCTGCCTGGTACTGGCTTACTCAAATTCACTTTCGTTTTGGTCGCGACGAAGTGCAAATAAGCCGTCAGATATACCTTGAGAAACTGGTGGCGCTTGGCAAAATGCAACGCGCAGAGAAAATTGTGCTGGCAGTTTTTTTATTGGCAGCCAGCCTCTGGATCTTTAAAAAGTGGTTTATCAGCATTACCGGCTTACCATTAAACGATACGTTAACCGCGATTCTATGTGCCAGTTTGTTATTTATCATACCGGTCAGTTTTAAGACCGGCCAGAGAGTATTAACGTGGGAAGATTGTAACAAACTCCCCTGGGGTATTCTGATATTGTTCGGTGGTGGCTTAACCCTGGCCTCTCAAATACAGCAATCGGGCCTGGCAGATTTTATTGCCAGTCAGGTCGGCGGTCTTGGTGCCATCAACCTTCTGCTGCTGATTATTCTGGTGACAACCATTATTATTTTCCTGACTGAAGTCACCAGCAATACGGCGACAGCGGCCGCTTTTCTGCCGCTGCTGGGCCCCGTGGCAATCTCGCTGAATACCAGTGCCTCACTGCTGGTGATCCCCGCCGCTCTCGCTGCCAGTTGCGCTTTTATGATGCCCGTAGCCACACCGCCAAATGCTATTGTATTTGGCTCAGGTAAATTAAAAATTGCCGATATGGTAAAAGCAGGATTAGTGTTAAACCTGTTGGCGATAGCGGTGATAACGGCGGCAGTCTGGTTTATCAGTCCGTATTTGTTCGATTTTTAATACACAAATTTACGTTTTAAACGCAAAAAAGCAGCCATCAGGCTGCTTTTTTAAATTTGGAGCGAGTAACGAGGTTCGAACTCGTGACCTCGACCTTGGCAAGGTCGCGCTCTACCAGCTGAGCTATACTCGCGAAAATCTGGTTTTACTGTGGTTAACTATCCGCAGTAAATGGTGCCCGGGGCCGGACTTGAACCGGCACGCCCTTTCGAGCGAGGGATTTTAAATCCCTTGTGTCTACCGATTTCAC
>NZ_JBFJPY010000025.1:0-34777 GCF_041616895.1 Arsukibacterium sp. | reverse complement strand
TGCGGGAGCCGGATTTGAACCGACGACCTTCGGGTTATGAGCCCGACGAGCTACCAGGCTGCTCCATCCCGCGTCCGTAACTTAACACCGAGCAGAGTGTGTTAAGTATTTGCTTGCAATGCCGTTTCAACTTTAGTTGGTTGCGGGAGCCGGATTTGAACCGACGACCTTCGGGTTATGAGCCCGACGAGCTACCAGGCTGCTCCATCCCGCGTCCGTCATTGCGGGGCGCATCTTAGTGTTTTTATTCTGGCTATGCAAGATGTTAATAGTGTTATTTGAGGTTATTCTGCTTAAGTGCTCGTTTAAGCAGCACCTTGCGGATTTAAGCATCGATATAACGCACTATTACAATTCTTCAAACGTGTTTAAAGCACATTCTGTTATACTGTCGGCCATTTTATTTGAAGGTTGGGTGTTATGCTGGAATTCTGGGCTTTAACGTCAAAAGGCGTCGAAGAGCTGTTAGCGGATGAAATTCGTCATCATCAGGGCGACGTGATTAAAGTATCGATGGGTGTGGTGCGCTTTAAAGCAGAGTTAAGCAGTGCTTATCAACTGTGTTTATGGTCGCGTCTGGCCACCCGTATTATGCGCCTTATTCAGTCAGAACCGGTAACCGCAGAGTCAGACTTATACCAGATAGCTCGTAAAATTGACTGGCCGCAGTTAATGACCATTCGCCAGACGTTGGCGGTAGATTGTGTCGGTAAGCACGCCACCATCGACAATAGCCAGTTTGGTGGCATGCGCTTAAAAGATGCCATTGTTGATCAGTTTCGCGAAGAAACCGGCCAGCGTCCTGATGTCGACCGCTTAAACCCTGATATGCGTTTTCAGGTGCGGTTGGAAAAAAACTATTTTCATTTTCTACAGGACTTCTCTGGTCCGTCGTTACACCAGCGCGGATATCGCTCAGGCCAGGGCGAAGCGCCATTAAAGGAACATTCAGCGGCGGCCTTACTTAAACGTTCTGGCTGGACACCCGAGCAGCCATTATTCGACCCGTTTTGTGGTAGCGGCACCATTATTATCGAAGCGGCGTTAATTGCCCTTAATAAAGCGCCTGGCTTAAATCGCGAACGGTTTGCGTTTGAAGGCTGGCCAGGGCACAGGGCCAGTGTCTGGCAGCAGTTAAAAGCTGATGCGAAAGCCAAAGAAGTACAGTTGCCATCACAAACACTATGTTATGGCAGTGATACCGACGAGCGAGCCTTAGCTAAGGCTCGGCAAAACATTGCCCGGGCTGGTGTGGCAGCTTATGTCAAAGTCGATTATGCCGATGCCACAGAGCTTAAGGGCAGTGTTGCAGAAACAGCTGGCGTTATTGTGACTAATCCGCCTTACGGTGAACGGCTGGGGGACTTACCCAGTTTAATTCCGCTATACAGTAAATTTGCTTTGGCGTTAAAGCAGCATTATCAGGGCTGGCGCTTGGCCATTATTACCTCTAATGCTGATTTGCTCAGGTCATTACGGTTGTCAAAAAGTAAAACCTATAAATTTACCAATGGCCCGCTCGACTGTGAGTTCACTTTGTTTGAGCTGACTGAAAAACAAGTGGCGGTAAGTTCTGATGCGCCATCATTGTTTTTTAACGAGAGTAGCTCATTTGGTAATCGGCTGGCTAAAAACCTGAAGCAACTGCAAAAGTGGGCAAAGCGGGAAGGTATTAGCTGTTATCGCGTGTACGATGCCGATATACCGGAATATAACGTGGCAGTAGATTGGTACGATGGCGAAGTAGTCGTGCATGAGTATGCTGCGCCGGCCACCGTTGATGAGCAAATTGCCCAGAAGCGCTTGTTTGATGTGGTAAATCAGGTACCACAGGTGCTTGGGATCAGTTCAGATAAAATGATTTTAAAAGTGCGGGAAAAACAAAAAGGCACTAATCAGTATCAGGCCATGGCTAAAGCTGGCCAGTACAAAGAAGTGACTGAATACGGCGCCAAGTTTTTAGTTAACCTGCGTGACTACCTGGATACCGGTTTGTTTTTAGACCACCGCTTAACCCGGCGTTTAATTCAGCAGCAAGCCAAAGACAAAACGGTTTTAAACCTGTTTGCCTATACCGGTACTGCCTCGGTGCATGCCGCCATTGGCGGAGCTAAAGCTGTAACCACCGTTGATATGTCTAATACTTATTTAGACTGGGCGAAGCGTAACTTTACTCAGAACGGTTTAATGCTAAGTGGCCTGCAGGCTAAACAGTATCAGTTTGAACAAGCGGATTGTCTGCAATGGTTAGCGCGCTGTCGCAACCAATTTGATTTGATTTTTGTAGACCCGCCAACCTTTTCGAACTCAAAACGGATGGAAGATAACTGGGACGTGCAACGCGACCATGTCAGTTTGCTAAATATGCTGGTAGGGCGCTTAAACCCGGGCGGTAAGGTTATTTTCTCTAATAACAAACGCCGTTTTAAAATTGATAAGGTGGCATTGGAAGAGGCTGGCTGGCAGGTGAAAGATATTTCTGCGCCAACCTTGCCGGAAGATTTTAAACGTAACCCGAATATTCATGTCTGTTTTGAGTTAACGCGCTAATGACGCAATACATTTTATACAGCACTTGGGGGTGTCATCTGTGCGAGCAGGCTGAAGCGCTGCTGACAGACGCCGGTGTAAACTTTCAAGTGCTTGATATTATAGACGATGAACAACTGTTGCAGCAGTTCCGGGTACATATTCCGGTGCTGGCGTCAGGTAACGAATTGCTGTACTGGCCGTTTGACGCGGACAGTATGGCCAGCTGGTTAAAAATACTTAATTCAAAGCATGAGAAGAGTAAAGGATAGTAAGTAGTGGAATTGTTACGTTTTCAACAGGCGTGTTTAGCCTTTGGCACTAACCCGATATTAGATCATGTCGACTTTAGCCTGTTCAGTGGTGAACGGGTATGTTTAGTGGGCCGCAACGGTGCCGGTAAATCATCATTTTTAAAATTGCTGACCGGTCAGCAAAGCTTAGATGATGGCCAGATTGTGGTCAATACCGGTGTGGTACTAAGCCGTTTGGAGCAAGATCCGCCGGCAAAAATGCAAACTAAAATTGCCGACTTTATTCGCGAAGGTGCGGGTGATTTAGCAGAAAAACTGCAGCAGTTTTACACCTTGTCAGAGAATCTGGAAGGTGCAGGTGATGCCGAGTACCGTTTATTTGAACAATTACAAAATGAAATGGATACTCGTGATGGCTGGTCACTGGAGTCTCGGGTCATGGATTTGTGTCAGCAGTTTGAAATGGATCCGGATGCCAGTTTAGCGACGTTGTCAGGTGGTTGGTTGCGCAAAGCGGCGCTGGCCCGGGCATTAATTGCTAAACCACAGATTTTATTGCTTGATGAGCCTACTAACCACTTAGACTTAGCAGCTATTCAGTGGCTTGAGCAATTCTTACTGAATTTTAACGGTGCTATTATTTTTATCTCGCATGATCGGGCATTTATCCGTGCTTTAGCAACCCGGATTATTGACTTAGACCGCGGCGAGCTAACGTCACACCCCGGCAATTATCAGGAATATCTGGATCGTAAACAAAAAATGCTGGAAGACGAACAAAAACATAATGCATTGTTCGACAAACGTTTGGCAGAAGAAGAAGTGTGGATCCGTCAGGGCATTAAAGCCCGCCGTACCCGTAATGAAGGGCGGGTCAGGGCACTAAAAGCATTGCGGCAAGAGAGGGCAGCACGGCTGGAGCAGCAAGGTAAAGTCGACTTTAATATCGAGCAGGCGAACCGCTCAGGCAAACTGGTGTTTGAAGGTAAAGGTATTAGCCTGGCTTTTAACGGCAAGTCGGTGATGGATAATTTAGATTTGCTGGTAATGCGTGGCGATCGTATTGCGTTAGTTGGGCCAAATGGTGTTGGCAAGTCTAGCCTGATTAAAGTGTTGCTGGATGATTACAAGGTTGACAGCGGCGAGATAAAACGTGGTACCAATTTAGAAGTCGCTTACTTCGATCAGCATCGGATAGCACTGGATTTAGAAGCAACGGTACAAGATAACGTCGCTGATGGTAAGCAGGAAGTACAGCAAAATGGCCAGAGCCGCCATGTTCTGAGTTACTTGCAAGACTTTTTGTTTCCACCAGCCCGGGCACGTACGCCGGTCAAAGCACTTTCAGGTGGTGAAAAAAACCGCTTGTTACTGGCTAAGCTATTTGCCCGGCCGAGTAATTTGCTGATCCTCGATGAGCCAACCAATGATTTGGATGTTGAAACGCTCGAGTTGCTGGAAGATATTCTGCAGCAGTATCAGGGCACCGTGCTATTGGTCAGCCATGACCGTGAGTTTGTAAATAACACGGTAACCAGCTCGTTGTTATTTGCCGGTAACGGCCGGATTATTGAAATCGCGGGCGGCTATGACGATGTTACTGCTTATCAGGCTCGCCAGGCGGCTAGAAAACCCTTGGATAAAACAGTGGGGAGCGAGCGGTCAGTTGCAGAAAAACCAGTAGAGCCTTTAGTTGGTAACACTAAGAAGTTATCATATAAAGAAAAACGTGAACTTGAACTGTTACCCCAGCAGATAGAGCAGCTCGATGCTGAGCTAACTGTTTTACAGCAACAAGTTAATGATCCGGAGTTTTTCAAACGAAATGCGGCTGACAGTCAACAGACGTTGAACCTATTACAGCAGACTGAGTCGAAGCTGGCGCAAGCTTATGCGCGTTGGGAACAATTAGAAGCATCCGGTTCTTAGAATTTATAACAGATTATAAGTACATCAGAAGTACATTAGGGGCGTTGAATGAAATTATCTCGGATCAGCTTAGCATTAGTACCTTTGCTAACTGCTTTTTCTGCCACAGCGGCGGTATATCAAGTGGCAGAACTTGAGCCAAACACTATCTCCAAGGCAACCTTTGCTGCCGCGTTAAACGATCAGGGTGATGCTATTGTTACCGGTCAGGGCTATACCCAAGCTGTCGTGCGGGACGAACTTGGAACCAGAACCGTAAGTGTTGTTAATTTTATCGACTTTCCGTTAGATGTCAGCACCATTGATTTTGAAAGTGATGCCATTAAAGCCATTTTAACCGAAGAGCAAATTGAAGATGCCAAGTTGGGTATTTATGATGCTACAGTCTTAAATACTCTAAGCGGTTTGTTAGGCGCAAACAAACAGTTAAGAAATCAGCCTGTGGGAGTGGCTGTAGCTATTTTACAGCCTGCTAATGGCACTCCTGTTGCTGTTTCTCTGCGGGATGTTAACCAACTTCGCGGTAACAGCGAGTTTGTTTATGATATTAATGAGCAAGGCGTCACCGTGGGGATCGCAACCGCCCCCTTCAGTAAGCAGGAGTTTACCCCAACACCCGATCCGGCTGATGAAGATGCCGAAGTACAGGAGCCTGAAACGATTACGGTATGGCAGCCTGAGCCTGGTTTTAAATATGGGGTAGTACATAGCAGCAACGGCCCGGTAAATTTATTGCCGCCTTATACCGAGACGGGAGGTGGGTTTAGCCAGGCGTTTGCCATCAATAACCAGAATTTAATTGCTGGCTCTGGGTCTATTGCGTTGGATGACGATCTTAAGACATTATTAATGACGGCGTGCGATGGCAAAAGTGAACCTGTGGTGTATTGCCTTAATCGCCAGCATGAAAACCGGACACTTTCATTTTTTAATTTGAAAACTCAAATCGAAAGCAATGAAACTGTTTTCATTCCTGACAGTTATGCTGAGCGTGCAATATTGTGGCAGCTGCAGGATGATGGCAGCGTAACGGTAAGTCAAACTTTCGGTTTTCTTGGCGAAAAAGGCACTGGTCTGGAACACCAAACTATTGAAGGTGAGCCAGAAATTCGCTACGTCAGTGCTGCCACTGCGGTCAATGATAACGGGACTGCAGTAGGGTATTCAATTTATAGTGATAGTGATCGTAGCATTCGGTTTCGGGATAACATAACAGGGCAGGAATTCCGCCGTAAATATGTTGCGCCTCATGCCTCGCTATATCAGGACGGTGAAGTTGCAAGCATGGTTGACCCTGGGGAATGGTTAGCGAGTATTGCTACTGGTATCAATAATAACAATATTGCTACTGGCTATGCGATAAAAAACATTAACGGTTTTCGACGCAGTAAGTTTTTCTACTATGATGTGGCCGCAGACGCCATAGTATTTCCAACCGACTTTTTCATTAGTTCCTCCTCTATGCCAGCCGATATCAATGATAATGGCCAGATCGTGGGGCGGGCTGAAATCATTATTGGTGGCACAACAGACCGGCGGCAACATGGTTTTGTCTATGATATGACCAGTGACACCTTTCGGGATTTGAATACTCTGGTTGGCTGTAACGCCGATTTTACAATCATTGATGCCAGATCAATTAATAACAATGGCGAAATTCTGGCCACAGTATTAAAGTCGTTACCCCAGCTGGATGCCAAAGGACAACCGATATTGGATGAAAGCGGCAACCCACAACTTGCTGAGCAGGCTAAAGCGGTTAAGTTATTACCGATAGCTAACGGAGAGCCAGACAACTGCAATACTGAACAAGATACCTACGAACGCAATGCCGGTAGTTTTGGCAGTTTAGGGGTGCTGTTACTTGCTGGTTTTGGCGCTTTATATCGTCGCAGACGTCAGTAGTCGCTGCTGGTACATAGTGTTTAAAAAAGCTGCTTCGGCAGCTTTTTTTTATGATGAATACTGAATTGTTAAATTGGTTATCAAAGGTTATATTTTAAGCATAATAAAATATAACAAAAAACATAATTAAATTGTAATACTCTTCAGCTCGTTAGGTTTTGTCAAGCAGTATATCTGCTAAATTCGATTGAACCTTGCAGCACTGTCAGCTATCAATTAACCAGTACGCTGTTGCCACATGCCGTCGACGGTGATTATCGATGAACCGCTGATTGCTTTTGCAACGCCCGTACTGTTAACCAATATAATATGCTGAGGAAGACTGCCGTATGAAAAGACAAAAACGTGATCGTCTGGAACGTGCTCATGCTCAAGGTTATCGTGCCGGTGTTACCGGACGCTCTAAAGAAATTTGTCCCTATCAAAATTTAGATGCCCGCTCACAATGGCTCGGAGGTTGGCGGGAAGCAATGGAAGACCGGAATGTCGGTTTGTTTAACAAAGGCCTCTAACTGGATAGAAATTTTTTCTCATTGATTAGACGAAAAACCCCGCAGATTAAGCGGGGTTTTTATGTGTTAATTCAGGGTTACAGTATCAGAAGCTTGAGGTGTCCTGAAATAAGCCTACTTTTAAATCAGTAGCGGCATAAATATCACGGCCATCAACACTGACGATACCATCTCCAATACCCATAAACAGTTTACGTTTAATGACGCGTTTCATGTTAATGGTATAGGTTACTTTTTTAGCGGTAGGTAAAATTTGCCCGGTAAATTTAACTTCACCTACCCCCAGTGCTCTACCTTTACCGGGGCCACCACACCAGCCCAGAAAAAAGCCAACCAGTTGCCACATGGCGTCCAGGCCAAGACACCCGGGCATAACAGGGTCGCCTTTAAAGTGACAGGCAAAAAACCAAAGTTCAGGGTTAATGTCCAGCTCGGCAATGATCTGACCCTTGCCATACAAGCCGCCCTCTTCAGATATATGAATAATCCGGTCCATCATCAGCATGTTGTCAGACGGTAACTGGCTGTTGCCTTCGCCGAATAATTCGCCATTCGCGCAAGCGATTAAATCTTCTTTTGTAAAGCTATTCTTAGTCATGTATGTTTAACCTATTATTATTGCTGCGCCACTTTAGCGAACAGTTGTACGCCAGACAAGTCCGATTTGTCGATTCGCCGCTTTTTCGGTCGGTCTGTTAATTGTAGGGTGCCAGCCTTGTCCTGACAAATGACTAATTATGAGTATTGTAATGAGTAACGACAATAAAACTGCGCTGACAAATGCCGAAAAACAGCAGCGGTATCGCGAGCGCCAGCAAGCGTCAGGTAAGAAAGAACTTCGCGGTTATCTTACGCCGGAAGCGTTAAGTTGTTATCAGGAAATACAGGATAAAACGCAATGGAATGATAGTACGTTACTGAGTAACGCCATTCGATTGATGTATGCGGCTCATAAATGTGGACAGATTGGCATTTTAAATAGCTGGTTAACGGAACATAAGCGCTAAAAGCACGGGCTTTACTCTTACTGCCAGCCTATTGAATTGGTATACTTAGCGTTTGCTGTAACTGAATTAGCCCGGATTATCAGATGATTTTATTTGTAAACTCCTTAACGGTAATTGATTTTTCCTATCTGGACCTCAAAAGGGGAATGGTTGGTGAGAGTTATATAGTAGACGCCGAATTACAAGGCAGTTTAGATGACACCGCCATGGTGTTTGATTTTGCCAAAGTGAAGAAAGTCATTAAACAAGCAATTGATCAGCTGGTGGATCATAAGTTGGCATTACCGTTAAACTGTAACGCCCTGAGTCTCAGGCAGGACAGCACCTGCAGTGTTGTGAGCTATCAAAGTGAACGTGGTTTGATTAGTTTGGCTTCACCCGAGGAAGCTTTTGCAGGTATACCTTGCCTGCAGATTAACGAAAAGAGTGTTGGCCAGTTTCTGGAACAGCAAATAAAGCCGCTATTGCCTGATAATGTTGAAGGTTTAACATTAACCTTGCGTCCGGAAGTAAGTACTGGTTTTTATTACCACTATAGCCATGGTTTAAAAAAACACGATGGCAACTGTCAACGTATTGCTCATGGTCATCGTTCAACTATACAGATCTATGCCGATGGCATGTTGTCACCGCGGTTAAATAAGCTTTGGAGCGAACGTTGGCAGGATGGTTATTTAGGTAGTCAAACAGATTTATGTGGTAGCGAAACATTGCAATGGCTTACGGAGCAGCCTGATGCTTATAGTTTTCGCTACCAGGCAAGTCAGGGGTGGTTTGAACTGGTCATTCCTAAAAACCATTGTGAGATAGTTCCTTGTGACACCACGGTAGAGTGTCTGGCGGACTATATCGCCAGTGAACTAAAAGCAATGGATAACAGCAAAACGTATAAGGTTGTGGCATATGAAGGTGTGGCTAAGGGCGCTATTGCTCAGTTATAGTATTTTCGCAAGCCCCAGTTTACACGCAAACACTGAGGTAGTGCTCAATGGCAAGCTTATTCAGGGTAGTTTAATCCGCGGCCAGGTGCCTGCTGGCTCAAAGGTTATGTTCAATAAGCAGCCGCTTAGTGTAACCGCTCAAGGCCAGTTTGTGTTTGGGATTGGCCGTGATGCCAGTCTGGCACATCAGTTAACCGTTATTAAGCCGGATGGCACGCAACACATCATACCGTTGCAATTTCAGGCACGGCAATATGATGTACAGCGCATTACTGGCGTGGCACAAAAATATGTCACACCACCGGCCGAGGTTACTGAACGTATTCAGACCGACAATCGAAAGGTCAGGGCAGTACGTAATACCCTGAGTACTCAGACGGCTATTTTCGCTGATCCCTATCAACCAGCAAAGGGCAGGATATCCGGGGTATATGGCAGTCAACGGGTATTTAATGGCGAGCCACGTAATCCGCATTATGGTTTAGATATAGCCGCCCCAGTTGGTGCGCCAGTGTTCGCTCCGTGGGATGGTGAAGTGCTGTTGGCAGAAGATTTGTATTACTCTGGCTTCACCTTAATTATCGATCATGGAATGGGTGTCAGCTCCACCCTGATGCATTTACATGCTATTGATGTCGCCGTTGGCGATCGCGTACAAAGGGGTGAAAAAGTAGCCGAAGTGGGTGCCACAGGCCGGGTAACCGGCCCTCATCTAGACTGGCGGATTAACTGGTTACAGGAGCGGTTGGACCCTCAGTTGCTGCTGGTGGAATAGTAACAGCCTGTTGTAACCAACTTGTCGCCTTCAGGGCATCAGTAAATTGCAGGCAGGCAATTTTCGCTGCAGCAACCTGCACTGGTAGCTGCAGGGTCAATAAACGGTCTTTACGGTAAACAACAAGTGGTTGTTGCGTTGCTAGCTCTAGGCGTTTTAGTAATTGCGGCAATGTTTGTTCCGTTATTTTCCAACCGGCCAAAGCCAGTAGCTGATCGCCGACCATTACGCCCGCCTGAGCAGCTGCACCACCCGCGATTATCTGGTTAACAGTGACTAAACCTTGTTGCACCTTAACACCTGCTGCCAAATAAGCCGGCAGGGCATGATCCTCCTTGTTATCTAAACCACCAAAATCAGCGTGATCCAACGCCGGACGAAAGTTAAGCGTTAAACCGAGTTGCGAGGCGGCATCGGCGAGCGGTAAAGGGTTACTCTGGCAGGCCCAGTCGCGTGCTTGGCCAGCAAGCTCGGAAAATCCCATAGCGGTTAAACTGTTGAACAGACTGTGTTCGTCTGTACCGCTTGTCAGGTAGTGTTGATACATATGCCGGCAAATATCTTGCAATGAACTGCCTTGCTTTCGCAAAGCACCTTCAAGACAAAAAGCCAGTAAAGCTCCCTTAGCGTAATAGCTGACCACCGCATTGATGGCATTCTCGTCTTGTTTATAAAATTTTGTCCAGGCATTAAAACTGCTATCTGCCAAGCTCTGCAGTGCATCCGAAGGGCTGCGTGTTACCCGACTAATTGTTTTTTCTAGCTGTGTCAGGTAACGCTCAGGACGGATCAAACCACTTTGTACCAATGCCAGATCATCAAAGTATGAGGTAAAGCCTTCATAAATCCATAACTGCCGGCTGTATTGTTCAGTATCTAATTTGTAAGGATGAAATTCAGCTGGTTTTAATCGTTTTACCCACCAGGTATGAAAATATTCATGACTACACAGCGCCAGCAATTGCTGATAGTTGTCATCAGGCTCCTTCATATTTTTCGCCGGCAAATCATAACGATTGCAAAGCAAAAGAGTAGAAAACTGATGCTCTAACCCGCCGTATCCTTGTTCTGTGACCCACAATAAAAACCAGTATTGGTTTAAATCTGCGGGTAAAGTTTTGAAAACCTGCAGCTGTTGCTGGCAAATTTGTTGTAAGTCGTTAGTGAAACGAGGTAAGTCAGTCAGGTTATTACCGGTTACCACCACATAATGAGGGACATTATTAATGCTGAACTGCTGTACGCTGAAAATTCCTGCCAGAATGGGGCTGTCAATTAAACTGGCATAGTCTGTCGCCTGATATGTGCCAAAGTCTAGAAACGGAGTACTATTAACAGGGGATAACGCGGTTGCTACCCGCCAGTTTTCAGTAGCTGATGCAGTGGGCTTAGCGAACAGGATCTGGTGCGGTGTTTGCGACAACTCACTAACATTAAGACATAGCGCAGCCGGGTTTAATACCGCCACCTCATCATCAACGTATGCTGCACGAACGGACAAATCATATGCATAAACAACATACTTAACACTAACCGGTGCGTTACGGCATTTTAGCTGCCAACACTGTTTATCCAGCTGTGTTAGTTCCAGTGAACCATTTACATCAGAGGCACTGATAGAGACAATATGTTTCGCAAAATCACGGATCATATAACTGCCGGGAAGCCATGCCGGCATACTTAACTGATGAACAGAAGAGGTGGGTTGAAAGCTTAACGTAAGCGAAATTAAATGACTGCTGATATCTTGTATTGTTAACTGGTAACTGACCACGTTGTTAAAACCTCTTGTAGTGATGTTGACCTCGAAACCGGATATTAACCACCAAATGTGCTATTTGATGGCAAGGCATGCCATTTTGATTGCCAGACAATAACGGTGTTCAGTGAAGGCCTGTTATAATACATGCCGATAATCAGTAATTATAGAGTGAATAGCTTATGTCAAACACGCCACCCAGTGAAGCCCTTATTGCCAAACGAATGGCTCACGCCGTTACCCGGGTGACCAAGACCGTCTTTCCGGGTCGCACGAATCATCATAATACGTTGTTTGGCGGTGAAGCGTTGGCCTGGATGGACGAAGCTGCATTTATTGCTGCAACACGTTTTTGTCGAAAGCCTTTGGTTACCGTATGTTCTGACAGGGTTGATTTTAAAGAGTCTATTCCGGCTGGCACTATCATTGAACTGGTAGCACGGGTTGAGCATGTTGGCCGAACCAGTATTAAGGTTCACGTCGATATATTTGTTGAAAATATGTATAGCGACGATCAACATAAAGCGATATCAGGAAGTTTTACTTTTGTTGCTCTGGATTCGGAACGTAAACCGACGCCGGTGCTGGCTGATTTCTGAGTACGTGCTGAGCGCAGAGAACATCTGGGTAATTGCGATTAATGTCTGTTGAAATCAGTTCAAGCGTCAAGGCTTTAGCCGCTATCTTCGTTATACTTTGCATAGCGTAATAACCCGGAATTTTATCTTGTATAAAGTGTTTGAAGATCGCAACCGGCAATTTTGGATCCTGCATAGCCTGGGATGGCTAGGTTTCGCCATTGTTAATTACCTTGGCTCTCTGGTACAGGAAACCCGTGATGCCTACCTTATCGTCGTAGCGCTTGATGCCTACGTTGGCTGGCTTATCACGATACCGCTACGCTACCTGTATCAGCGGATCTGGTTCTGGCAACCCTGGCGCATGATTCTATTGGTTCTGGTGGTGGCATTATTGATCGCTGCCATATGGACTATCGTAAGAAACTTCAATTACTGGGAAATTTACCGCCATGGTTACCGTCCAGACGATTGGCTGCAGTTTGTTAAAGATACGCCAGTGGCCTTTTATGTCATGCTTAGTTGGAGCGGTTTGTATTTCGGGATCAAGTATTATCAGACCCTGCAACTTGAGAAGCAAAAGTCGCTAACGGCCACCAACAAAGCTCATGAAGCGCAATTGAAAATGTTGCGTTACCAGCTCAATCCGCATTTTTTGTTTAATACCTTAAATGCGATTTCGACGCTGGTATTAATAAATGAAACCGACACGGCCAATAAAATGGTTACCAGGCTTAGTGACTTTTTACGTTATTCACTTTATAAAGACCCAATTAACCGGGTGCCGCTGGAGCAGGAGCTCTATGCTGCTAAGCTCTATCTGGAGATTGAGAAAGTTCGCTTCTCAGAGCGCTTAACCATCAGTTTTGATATTGAGCAAGGTACAGAGCGGGCTCTTGTTCCCAGTTTAATTTTACAACCACTCATTGAAAACGCCATTAAATATGCGGTGGCCAGTCAGGTGAGTGGGGGTAGTATTGCTATTACAGCGAAGAAATTTGGGCACGATTTATTATTGGAAGTGTCTGATAACGGCCCTGGTATGCCAATTAGTGACGGTATTCCCAGAAACAATGCCAGTGGTGTTGGCTTAGTGAATACCAAAGAGCGCCTGGCGGCACTTTATGATAGTGATTTTGCTCTGGTATTGACACACAACGAGCCCAAAGGGCTTAAAGTCAATATTCGGATCCCATTACAGTTAGAGCAAGTGGAAACAAACCATGTTGAAGGTAATAGTAGTAGATGATGAACCCTTAGCACGAAAAGGCATGCTGGTCAGGCTTGCTGCCTTCGCTGAGTTTGATGTGGTTGCTCAATGCAGCAATGGTGATGAGGCCGTGAGCCAGATCCTGGAATTAAAGCCTGATGTGGTATTTCTGGATGTTGAAATGCCAGGTATGGATGGATTTGCCGTATTAAAAACCCTGCAGCAACGGCAAATAAAGTTACCTTATATTGTGTTTGTTACCGCTTATGATCATTATGCGTTTAATGCTTTTGAAGTGAATGCTCTTGATTACGTGCTAAAACCGGTCGAGCCTGAACGATTAAAAGCGGCGGTAGAAAAAGTGTTAAAGTTTCATGCGGCAGCGCATAGTCAGAAACATAAAGGGCAGCTTGCGGCTGCCGTTGCAAAACTGACCGGTGACGAGGCCGGAAATATTCTGCAACGCCTGGATAAATCAGAGCCCGTGGTTAATGACCGTTTTCCAGAGGCAATTAGCATTAAGGACAGTGGTGAAATTACCCGGGTTCCTGTTGCAGAAATAGACTGGGTGGACGCCGCTGGTGACTATATGTGTATTCATACCAAAGATGGTCAAACTCACATTCTTCGTCGCACTATGAAAGAGCTGGAGCAGGAACTTGATCCCAGGCTGTTTGTCCGGGTACACCGCTCTGCCATTGTTAATGTTCATACTATTGCAAAGTTACAAATGTTGTCTAACGGCGAACATCAATTAATGTTAACCAATGGCCAGGCCGTTAAGGTCAGCCGGAGTTACAAAGACAGAGTAAAACAGGTGTTTAGTCACTAACATTAATGATTAGAATGCATAAACCGGATGAGGCAGCTTAAAAGCTGCCTATCTGCTGCTGCCACCGCACTAAAAACGGATCGATGGCTTTTGTCTGGTCGCCGGTTTTAGCCAGGGGGTATAACCGGGCCTCACCATCCAATTCGCCTGCCATAACCAAATTAGCTCCTTGCAGTAACTGTTCTACCGCGAAAGCGCCCAGTTTAGTGGCCAGGATCCTGTCAGCACCAACCGGGCTGCCACCACGTTGAATGTGGCCCAGGATACAGGCCCGACACTCAATCCCGATTGCGGCTGTCAGGGCTTCGGCCAATGCCGTGGCGCCACCGGGGTAGCTATGCTCCGCCACCACGATGAGATAACTGGTTTTTCCCTTCAGTAGCTGAGCATGCTTAATAGGGTTAATAATCGCCTTCAGATTTTCGGGATCAAGTTTGCCAAATTCGGGGCAGATTATTTGTTCAGCGCCGCCGGCAATGCCAGCTGCCAGACTCAGATAACCACTATGACGGCCCATTAGCTCCACTAAAAAAATACGCTCGAATGCATCAGCGGTGTCGCGAATTTTATCAATCGCATCCAGCGCAGTATCAATGGCAGTTGCAAACCCGATGGTAGTGTCAGTGCCGTCAACATCGTTGTCGATGGTGCCCGGTACCCCAATCAGCTGACCACGGTAGTGCTTACTAATAGCCATAGTGCCCCGAAAGCTGCCATCACCGCCAATAACAATAAGCGCATCAATATTTAGCTGATCCAAAATTGCGGCCGCCTTAACCGGTCCATCGGCTTGCTCCATTGCCGGGCAACGGGCACTTTTTAAAATAGTACCACCACGTTGGATAATGTTATCAACATGCTGAGGATGTAATGTCTGATACTCCTGCTCCAGTAAACCATTGAAACCATGTTTAAAGCCAATTACGTCGATATTACAGGCACTGGCGGTGAGCAAAATGGCTCTGATACAAGCGTTCATGCCAGGCGCATCGCCTCCCGACGTTAATACCGCTAATCTTTTGATATTACTCATTGTCTTTCTTGCTCCTTTACAGCCTGCTTGCGCCTGAACTTAGTATAGAGGTTCAATCACTGCTGAACTTGATTTGTCGCAAATTTTCACAAACTACAAGACAGTACAACTGAAAATAAGCGACAATGCCTTTGGCGGACTATCCGTCTTTGTCTGCTTGAGGAAACCTTGCTGTATGCACCAAATAACCGGAAAAAGTTTAATTGGCCTGTCACTGGCGTTAACCACCGCTATTTTGTGGGGGATCTTGCCCATAGCGCTAAAAATGGTACTGGATGTGCTTACAGCTAATACCATTACCGCCATCCGGTTTCTGGCAGCTGCTGTTATTGTCGGCATATGGCTGGCAGTACGCGGCAAGTTGCCAGCACTAAAATTACTTGCCAATCGCAAAGTGGCGGGGTTAATGCTGATTGCCGTTGTCGGTTTATTATCAAACTACATTATGTACTTAAGCGGCTTAAATTACCTTAGTGCAGAAACAGGGCAGGTAGTTATCCAACTGGCACCTTTTCTGATGATGCTCGGTGGCATTCTCATTTTTAAAGAAAAACTCTTAATGTGGCAGAAAATAGGCGCTGGCACATTGTTGGCAGGCTTAGTATTATTTTTTAATGAGCGGCTGGTGCAGTTAGTTTTGCAAGCCAGTTCAGAAACGCTTGGCGTAGTATTAGTGATTGCAGCCGGTATTACCTGGGCTGCTTATGCGCTGGCGCAGAAACAATTACTGGTTAATTACAGCTCTAAACAAATTATGTATTTGTTGTATGTCGCTGGTACCATTTGTTTTATACCGGTTTCTGATTTTGCACCGTTATTCCTAATGAATTATTTGCATTGGGTGTTGCTGATTTTTTGCTGTCTTAATACGGTGGTTGCCTATGGCGCTTTTGCAGAAGCATTGCACCATTGGGAAGCTTCTAAAGTGAGTGCGGTGTTGGCCGTAACGCCCTTATTTACTATTTTGTTTGCTAATATTACCGGCTGGTTATTCCCGGACTTTGTGCAAGCCCAGCAGCTTAATCTCTGGTCGTGGCTTGGCGCCCTGATGGTTGTAACCGGTTCTGCCTTAACGGCACTGGCACCACAGTTTGTCGAGTATCGGGCAGCAAAAAGGGTCAGAAAGTTGCAACGGGACGTGTTTTAACGCAAGGTGTTAGGGCAACAAAAAAGGGCCGGTGGCCCTTTTTTAAATTTCCAGGATAGATATTTTTCTATCAACCAAAGTAAAGTCAGTCTATTTAACCTGAACAATTTTACAGGTATTGGATGCCCCGATAGTTTCCATGGCATCACCATGGGTCATAATGACCAGATCGCCACTCTTCAGGCCAGCCTGTTTACGAATGGCGGCAATAGCAGCATCAGCCAATGATTGCTCATGGAGTTGTGTGCTGTCAAAAAATGCCGGATAGACCCCACGATACAGCGCCATTTTATTTAATGTTTTATCATGCCGAGATAACGCATAAATTGGCTGCGGAGAAGTGATACGTGACATCAGCTTGGCAGTGTAACCCGACTCCGTTAAAGCGATAATTGCTTTAATATCTGATAAATGATTAGCTGCATACATGGCAGACAATGCTATCGTTTCACTGATTTCAGTAAAGGCGACGTCCATACGGTGTTTAGAGATTTGTACACTGGGGTGTTTTTCCGCACCATCGCAAACCCGAGCCATCGCTTTTACGGTTTCAGTAGGATATTTACCCGCCGCAGTTTCCGCAGATAACATCACTGCGTCAGTGCCATCGAGCACCGCATTGGCTACGTCCATTACCTCAGCCCGGGTAGGCATCGGGCTTTCTATCATACTTTCCATCATCTGAGTGGCCGTGATCACCACCCGGTTTAGCTGACGGGAACGGGCGATAATTCTTTTCTGCTGGCCAACCAGTTCGGCGTCGCCGATTTCGACCCCTAGATCACCGCGCGCTACCATCACTGCGTCCGACGCCCGGATAATATCATCCAGGGTTTCATTATCGGCTACCGCTTCAGCGCGCTCGATTTTTGCCATTAAACGGGCTTCAGAGCCTGCTGCACGTGCTAACTCCCTTGCCAGGCGCATGTCATCACCACTGCGTGGAAAAGACACAGCCAAGAAGTCGACATCTATTTCTGCAGCAGTAATAATATCGGCTTTGTCTTTTTCAGTCAGGGCAGGAGCCGTTAATCCGCCGCCCTGGCGGTTAATGCCTTTGTTGTTACTGAGTTTGCCACCAACCGTAACGATGGTATACACCCGATCACCGTCAACGCGCTCAACCTGAAGTTGGATCCTGCCGTCATCCAGTAGCAGTAAATCGCCGTCGCTAACATCTTGGGGGAGTGCTTTGTAATCAATTCCTACCTGATGATTATCGCCTTCGCCTTTTGCCAAGCCGGCGTCTAACACAAATTGCTGTCCTTCGGCTAACAGCACTGCGCCTTCTTTGAAGGTCGACACCCGAATTTTCGGGCCCTGTAGATCGCCGAGGATAGCAACATGTGCGCCTAATTTATTTGCAGCAGCTCTTACCATAGATGCCCGTTCCCGGTGATCATCAGCACTGCCATGAGAAAAGTTCAGCCTGAACACCGAAGCGCCAGCGCTGATAAGTTTTTCGATAGATTGCTGGGTATTGGTAGCGGGGCCGAGGGTTGCGACTATTTTGGTTCTTCTTGGCATCAGATGCTCCTGCTGTTGAACGCGGATCTTACAAGTTGTTTAGTGTAATGTAATTTTATTACAGAATACAGCGACATTAAGCACAAACATGACAGGTTGGTGCAGTTGCCCAACCTGTTGACGGGTTAGTTGATCTTTTTAATTGTTAAAGTCTTTCTTTTCAAAGCGTGAACCACGCAGGCTGTCTTTAACTTTTTTCAGGTTTTCACGGAATTTACTGCCCCGGCGTAAGGTAAAGCCTGTCGCCAGAATATCAATCAGAACCAGTTGCGCCACTCGTGAGGCCATTGGCATATACATGTCAGTATCTTCCGGTACATCTAAAGACAGCACCAGAGTACATTCCCGCGCCAGCGGACTGTCGTAGGCAGTAATTCCAATAACGGTGGCATCGTTTTCCCGGGCAATGGCGGCAATATCACAAAGGTTTTTAGTCCGTCCGGTATGGCTGATACACACCACCACATCACCATCTGAACTGTTGATTGCCGACATCCGCTGCATCACGATGTCATCGAAACATACTACGGGAACATTAAAGCGAAAAAACTTATTCTGGGCATCGTGGGCAACAGATGCCGATGCACCCAGGCCAAAAAAAGAGATTTTTTTAGCTTGGGTTAATACATCAACAGCACGGTTAATAGTATTAATATCAACACGTTGCCTCGCAGTATCTAACGCTGCCATCGTAGACTCAAAAATTTTAGCAGTGTAAGCCTCAGGGCCGTCCTCTTCTTCTACGTGGCGGTTTACGTATGGCGTACCATTGGCCAGGCTTTGTGCTAGATGCAATTTAAAATCAGGAAAGCCTTTAGTATCAAGGCGCCGGCAGAAGCGATTAACGGTAGGCTCACTGACATCGGCCATTTTAGCCAGTGCTGCTATACTACTATGTATGGTAATTTGTGGATTAGCCAGAATAACATCAGCAACCTTACGCTCAGACTTGCTGAAGCTGGTAACACTACCTACGATTTTTTCCAGTACATTCATCCGCTAATTCCTGATCTGTAAGAGTTACTAAGAAAACAAAAGTTGTTGCCTGTTTGGTTATACACCAAGCTGGTCGACAAAACAGTATTAAATTTACCACAAAACTGTAATTACATTGCTAAGGCTGCCTTAATATGTAAGATTAGTCAAAATATAAGTTATAGTGTAATTAAATTACAACAAATCAGGTTTACAGCGCCATTTTGCCGCGTTAGTATGGCTTAAGTGTTGTAAAATTACGTATTATTGCAAGGGTAAGACATGACAACAACAGCACAAAATGCCCAGAATAGCGCCTGCGATCTCATTTTATTCGGCACTAAAGGTGATTTAGCCCGTCGTAAGCTATTACCGGCCTTGTACCAACTTGAAAAAGCGGGTTTGCTGGCTGCTGACACAAGAATTATCGGTGTGGCCCGCGATGCCATGGATAATGACGTTTACCTTGAGATGGTTAAAACTAACCTGACAAAGTTTCTGAAAAAAGAAACCTTAGATGAGACGGTCTGGCAGCAACTTTGTGCACGGCTGGTATATGTGCAGCTGGATTTAACCCAAACCAGTGACTATCAGAAACTCGGAAAACTGGTTGACGCCACAAAACGCACACCAGTGAGTTATTTCGCAACGCCACCGGCATTATTTGGCGATTTATGCAAAGGGCTGGCTGCTGCAGGCTTGGCAGCAGAACCATCAAGAGTAGTGCTGGAAAAACCCATTGGCCATGACCTAGCGTCTTCTATTGTTATCAATGATCAGGTAGCGGCACATTTTAAAGAATGTCAGATTTACCGGATTGATCACTACCTGGGGAAAGAAACAGTACTTAACCTGCTGGCTTTGCGCTTTGCGAACGCCATATTTGCGTCGAACTGGGATCACAATGCCATAGATCATGTGCAGATTACGGTTGCAGAAGAAGTTGGAGTAGAGGGCCGCTGGAGTTACTACGATGATGCCGGTCAGATGCGTGACATGGTGCAAAATCATTTATTACAGGTGCTGTCGTTGATCGCTATGGAACCTCCCGCCAGATTAGATGCAGACAGTATTCGTGACGAAAAACTTAAAGTACTTAAAGCGTTACGCCGGATTGATAGTAGCAACGTCCAGGAGAAAACCGTTCGGGGTCAATATGCCAGCGGTTTTGTGGCCGGCAAGCAGGTACCGGGCTATCTGGAAGAAGAGGGTGCACGCTCGGGCAGCCGCACTGAAACCTTTGTTGCGATCAAGGTCGATATTGATAATTGGCGTTGGGCTGGCGTGCCATTTTATTTGCGTACTGGTAAACGCATGCCTAAAAAACACAGTGAAGTTGTTATTTGTTTTAAACCACAACCACACAACATTTTTCATGAAACCTATAATGAATTGCCCGCCAATAAATTGATTATTCGTCTGCAGCCCGATGAAGGGGTGGAAGTGCAGGTAATGAACAAGATCCCGGGCCTGGGTGAACACATGCGCCTGCAGCAAAGTAAACTTGATTTGAGTTTCGATGAAACCTTCAAATCTCAGCGCATAGCCGATGCATATGAGCGTTTATTACTGGAAGCGATGTTGGGTAATCAGTATTTGTTTGTTCGCCGCGATGAAGTAGAGCAGGCCTGGCAGTGGGTTGATGGTATTCTTAACGCCTGGAAAAACAACAATGAGCCAGCTAAAACTTATCAAGCCGGCACCTGGGGCCCGGTTGCTGCCATTTCTATGCTGGCACGTGACGAGCGGAACTGGGACGAATAACGGAATAAAACTATGCAATTTCATCAATACAACGACACTGATGCACTGAACGAGGATTTTGCGAAACGTTTGGTAACCTTGCTAAAGGAAGCCATTGCCGAGCGCGGCCGGGCATATCTGGTGGTATCTGGTGGGCGTACACCTACTGCTTTGTTTAATGCATTGTCAGAGGCTGAGCTGGCATGGCAAAACGTTACTATTTTGCTGGCAGATGAGCGTTTTGTACCGGTTGACGCCTCCGACAGTAATGAACGTCTTGTTAAAGCGAATTTACTAAAAGCAAAAGCGGCAAAAGCCGAATTTATCAGTTTGTACGCCAGCGCATCGACCGCCGAAGAGTCGATTGCAAAGGTGCTTCCGCGAATCGCCTCATTACCCTGCTTTGATGCCGTAATTCTGGGTATGGGAGAAGATGGCCATACCGCGTCACTGTTTCCGTGCAGTGCCGAACTGAATGCAGGTCTTTGCGCTGATGCACCCGCTTTGTTAGCCGTTAATCCAACAACAGCGCCGTTTCAGCGCATCTCGTTAAGTTTGCCCAGGCTGCTTGATACGCAACATCTGTTTATCCATCTTGTCGGTCCAGGAAAGCTAGCCGTGCTAAAGGCTGCTCAGGCCGGTACCGATGTCACCAGCATGCCAATCCGGGCTATTTTGCAACAGCCAGATGTAGATGTGGCCGTTATGTACGCAGCTAATTAGAGGAAGTGTTATGAATCCTGTTATTCAACGGGTTACCGACCGTATTATTGCCCGCAGCAGCAAAAGCCGGGCTATTTACCTGGCACGGATAGAAGAGGCTGGGCAGAACGGCCCTCATCGCGGCGTTTTGAGCTGCGGTAACTTGGCTCATGGTTTTGCAGCGTGTAATAAACAAGATAAAGCGGATCTTCGTAGCTTAACAAAAGCAAATATCGCTATTGTGTCGTCATACAACGACATGCTATCTGCACACCAGCCATATGAAAGCTACCCTGCAATTATTAAGCAAGCTGTAAATGAAGTCGGCAGTGTTGCGCAGTTTGCCGGAGGTGTGCCGGCAATGTGTGACGGGGTGACTCAGGGCCAGCCAGGAATGGAGCTTAGCTTACTAAGCCGTGATGTTATTGCAATGTCAGCCGCTGTTGCACTTTCCCACAATATGTTTGATGGCGGCATGATGCTGGGAATTTGCGACAAAATTGTCCCGGGCTTGCTGTTGTCTGCGTTAAGTTTTGGTCACTTACCCTTTGTATTTGTGCCTGCAGGGCCAATGCCGTCTGGTATACCTAACAAAGAAAAAGCCCGGGTTCGTCAGCTATTTGCTGAAGGCAAAGTGGGGAAAGAGGAATTGTTAGAGGCTGAGTCTGCCTCTTACCATTCTGCTGGAACATGTACCTTTTATGGCACGGCAAACTCGAACCAGTTAGTGGTTGAGATGATGGGATTGCATTTACCGGGTTCATCTTTCGTTAATCCGGGCAGTGCCTTGCGTGATGAGCTGACCAAAGCTGCTGCGCGTCAGGTAACGCGATTAACCCAACTGGGTAATAACTATTTACCGATTGGTAAGTTGGTTGATGCTAAGGCTATAGTGAATGGTATTGTCGGCTTGTTAGCAACCGGCGGCTCGACAAACCATACTATGCATCTGGTCGCGGTAGCCCGTGCTGCAGGTTATAT
This sequence comes from Arsukibacterium sp., assembly GCF_041616895.1. Classification (GTDB taxonomy): domain Bacteria; phylum Pseudomonadota; class Gammaproteobacteria; order Enterobacterales; family Alteromonadaceae; genus Alishewanella. The sequence continues at coordinate 12,438 of NZ_JBFJPY010000025.1, read as the reverse complement.
TGTTAACTGGGATGATTTTGCCGAGTTATCTGCGGCGACGCCGTTACTAACGCGGATATACCCAAATGGTCAGGCCGATATCAATCATTTTCAGCATGCTGGCGGCATGGCGTTGTTGATCCGCGAGTTGCTGGATGCCGGCTTACTGCATGAAGATGTTCAGACTATTGCCGGGCCAGGCCTGCGTCGCTACACCCAGCAACCGCTGCTCAAAGATGGCACACTGCATTGGGTGGATGCGCCAGATCAATCACTTGACCCTGATGTACTGGCATCAGTGGCGAAACCGTTTAAAACTCATGGCGGCTTAGAAGTGCTGTCGGGCAATATCGGACGGGCAATTTTAAAAACCTCAGCGCTGAGAGACGGCACTGAGGTCATAAAAGCGCCAGCTGTAGTTTTCCAGAGTCAACATGAGCTGGATGCAGCTTTTAAAGCTGGTGAGCTTAATAAAGATTGTATAGTAGTTGTCAGGTTTCAGGGGCCTAAAGCCTGTGGCATGCCAGAGCTGCATAAATTAACGCCACCACTGGGCGTACTGCAGGACAGAGGCTTTAAAGTGGCGTTGGTTACAGATGGCCGAATGTCCGGTGCATCAGGTAAAGTGCCTGCGGCAATTCATGTCACACCAGAGGCAGTAGATGGCGGCGCCATCGGCCGGATTAAAACCGGTGATATGATTCTGGTAGACGGTAACAGCGGCAAGCTTGAAGTGTTAGTTGATGAGGCTGAATTTAACGCCCGAGAGCAGGCTCAAGCCGATTTAAGTCATAATTTTTATGGTATGGGCCGGGAAATGTTCGGCGCAATGCGCGCGCAATTGAGTGGTGCAGAGCAGGGTGCTTGCAGTTTATTTGTGACTGAGGAACATTTGCATGGCTAACACCGTTGATTACGCTATTGTTGCTGATATTGGTGGCACCAATGCCCGCTTCAGCCGGGTAAACCTCAATAGTTTAAACCTGGATAAGGTCGCGGTGTATCCCTGCGCAACGTTTGCCAGTCTGGCTGATGCACTGGTGCATTATCAGCAAGAGCAGCAGCTTAGCGATTTAAAGCATGTTGCTATTGCCATTGCCTGCCCGGTTACCGGTGATTCAGTTAGCATGACCAATTTTCACTGGAATTTTTCGGTTAGCGCGATGCAGCAACAGCTTGGATTAAAACGTTTGCTGGTGATGAATGATTTTACCGCTGTTGCGATGAGCCTGCCGGCCTTAACAAAAAACGATAAGGTGCAAATTGGTAGCGGCACTGTTCAACCAGCACTGCCGATGGCCGTGCTGGGTGCCGGCACCGGCTTGGGTGTTGCCCATCTAATCAGTGTCAATGACCAGTTTATCCCATTACCCGGTGAAGGTGGCCACGTTGACTGGGCTCCTCAGACAGAGCAGGAATGGTTCATTCAGCAGATGCTGCGTAAAGAATATGGCCATGTCTCCCCAGAGCGGGTGTTATCAGGTCCCGGGCTTGAGGCTATATACCGCGCGCTGGCATTGCATCGCCAACTGGACGTTGCCCCGTTATCGGCCGGTGAAATTGGCAGCCTGGCACTGGAGGGAACTTCTGAACTTGCCAGCGCAACAGTAGCCCAGTTTTTTGCCAGCCTTGGCAGTATTGCCGGTGACTTAGCACTGACGCTCAGTACCTTTGGTGGCGTATATGTTGCCGGGGGGATCACCCCGAAATTATTGCCTCTTATGGCTGCAAGTGATTTCAGAACCCGTTTTGAAGCAAAAGGTCGGTTTAGTGCGTTTAATCGCCAGATCGCCACTTATATCGTGACTGCTCCCCAGCCAGGTTTACTTGGTGCAGCAGTTTACTTAAAACAATCTTTGGCGAGTTAATCTATGGCATTTGAAAATTGGCAGCTCCAACCTGCTGAATTATTTGCACAAGGTGCAGTAGTTCCGGTTATTGTAATTAAAGATCTGGCTGACGCCGTGCCGATGGCAAAAGCGCTGTTAGCCGGTGGTATTAAGGTTCTAGAAGTAACATTACGAACGCCGGTAGCACTGGATGCTATCAAGTTGCTGGCGGAACAAGTGCCCGAAGCGATCGTTGGCGCTGGCACGGTAACTACTGCCGCGCAGTTAGAGCAGGTTATTGCTGCAGGCGCGAAATTTGCCATTAGCCCCGGTCTGACCAGGGAACTACTGCAGGCAGGTAAAGACTCAGTGATCCCACTGATCCCAGGCATCGCCAGTATTTCTGAGCTTATGGAAGGTACGGGTCTGGGGTATACCCATTTTAAGTTCTTCCCGGCGGAAGCTGCCGGCGGCGTAAAAACTTTAAAATCCATTTACGGCCCGTTTTCTGATATCCGATTCTGCCCTACGGGTGGGATCAATGAAAAGAATTACCTGGAATATCTGGCATTACCTAATGTCAGCTGTGTCGGTGGGTCCTGGATAGTCCCGGATACTGCAGTGAGCGAAAAAAACTGGTTTATGATTACAGAATTAACCCGGGTTGCGGTTGAAAGGGCAAGTCAGGACAGTTAATTGTTGCCTGCAGCAGTCGCTGATTAAAATCGAAAAAGACCGGCAGTTGTGCCGGTTTTTTTGAATTTAAAGGACAAAGCGCGTATAGTGGCGCACCTTTTTCATCCAGTACAATCTGTAGCGGACCTTTTAGTGATCTCAACTGCCAATATTACAATGCAATTCGGCGCCAAGCCGTTGTTCGAAAACATTTCCATTAAATTCGGTGAGGGTAACCGTTATGGTCTGATCGGGGCCAATGGTTGTGGTAAATCAACATTTATGAAAATTCTCAGTCGCGAATTAGAGCCGACTGCGGGGAATGTTTTTGTTGAACCAAATCATCGCGTCGCAAAATTGCATCAGGATCAGTTTGCCTTTGAACAGTATTCTGTTATCGATACGGTGATTATGGGCCACAACGAATTGTGGGCCGTCAAGGAAGAGCGTGACCGTATCTACGGTAGCAGCGAGATGAGCGAAGAAGACGGCATGAAAGTAGCCGACTTAGAGGTGGCATTTGGTGAAATGGATGGTTACACCGCGGAGTCGCGCGCCGGCGAATTATTAATTGGTGTAGGGATACCGGTTGAGCAACATTTTGGGCCTATGTCTGCTATTGCTCCAGGCTTCAAATTAAGGGTGTTATTGGCCCAGGTATTATTTGCCGATCCGGAAATTATGTTGTTGGACGAGCCAACTAACAACCTGGACATCAATACCATTCGCTGGTTAGAAAATGTATTGGCAGAGCGTAACAGCACCATGGTCATTATTTCGCATGATCGGCACTTCTTAAATAGCGTCTGTACTCATATGGCCGACCTCGACTACGGTGAACTGCGGTTGTATCCGGGAAATTACGACGAATATATGTTCGCCGCAACGCAGGCCCGCGAGCGGTTATTGTCTGACAATGCTAAGAAAAAAGCACAAATAGCCGAGCTGCAAACCTTTGTCAGCCGATTCTCGGCTAACGCCTCTAAAGCCAAGCAAGCAACATCACGTGCTAAACAAATTGATAAAATTCAATTAGAAGAAGTAAAGGCTTCCAGTCGGGTAAATCCGTTTATCCGCTTTGAGCAGCAAAAGCAACTTTATCGCTTGGCACTGGAAGTAGATGGGCTTAACAAAAGCTTTGCTGAGCTGCATCTGCTTAAAAATCTTAATTTGACGGTAGAGGTTGGCGAAAAAGTCGCTATTTTAGGTGCCAACGGTATCGGTAAAACCACGCTATTAAAATGTTTGATGGGTGATCTGAAGCCGGAGTCCGGTGTGGTGAAATGGTCTGAAAATGTCAAAATAGGCTATTACGCACAGGACCATGCTCATGAATTTTCTGAGGCCATGAGTTTATTTGACTGGATGAGTCAATGGAAGCAGCCGTCAGATGACGAGCAGGCTATTCGCGGTATTTTAGGTCGCTTACTATTCTCACAGGATGAAATTAAAAAATCGGTGAAAGTACTATCAGGTGGCGAGAAGGGCAGAATGCTGTTTGGTAAGCTGATGCTGCAGCGGCCTAACATTCTGGTGATGGATGAGCCCACTAACCACCTGGATATGGAATCTATCGAGTCATTAAATATGGCGTTGGAACACTTCAAAGGCACCCTGATTTTTGTCAGCCACGATCGGGAGTTTGTGTCATCGCTGGCCAGTCGGATTATTGAGATAACCAATCAGGATATTCGCAATTTTGTTGGTACCTACGAAGAATATCTAACTGCTCAGGCCGGCTGATTTCGCACGGTTTAAGCTACTCGTTATACTCACAGCCGGTAACGCGTTATGTTACCGGCTTGTTTTTTTGCGCTCCAGCCCCATCTCATTGTTATCGTGTTGTATTTAGACACTTAGTTAACAGGAGACGTCAGTATGAAAGTCAATATTGGTATTGAAGAGAACGAACGTAAAGCCATTTGTGAAGGGTTGGCAGTGTTACTTGCCGACACCTATACCTTGTATCTTAAAACGCATAATTACCACTGGAACGTAACCGGGCCGATGTTTCAGACACTGCATACGCTGTTTGAAACTCAGTATAATGAACTGGCGCTGGCGGTAGATGAAATTGCTGAACGGATCCGGGCATTAGGAGAATTCGCTCCGGGTTCTTATAAAGAATTTGCTAAACTGACCAGTATCAAAGAGGCGGACGGTATTCCAACTGCGGAGGATATGATTAAAGATTTGGTGAAGGGACAGGAAGCCATAGCGAAAACCGCACGTTCAATTGTTCCGGTGGCGGATAAGGCCTCAGATGAAGTCAGCCTGGATCTGCTAACGCAACGAATGACGGTACATGAAAAAACAGCCTGGATGCTACGTAGTCTGGTTGCATAGACTGTTGTAACGTATTACGTTGTAACTCACAAAAAAACAGCGCTGCGGCGCTGTTTTTTTATCCATATTCTTTTAAAATAAGCCTTTAATAGTAATGTCATTAAAAAGTACTAAGTTTTTCCGGCAAAAACTTGTAAAATCAGCGCCAGCAGTAACACTTAAAAGCGTCAGATGCTTTTGGTGCTGATAGACCCAACCGGAGATGTCCCCGATGAACGCCTTGCAATATGCGCAACACGCTGTCGATTTATTTGTTTTTCCAGATAGCTACCTTCGCGTGAAAGAACTAATGGAATCGGAAACAGCCAGTCTGGACGACATCGCTGAGGTCATTTTACTTGACCCTGTACTCACTTCAAAACTATTAAAGTTGGCTAACAGTGCTGTCTATCGCTTGCCCTACCAAGTTGAATCCGTTAGTAAAGCGCTGTTGGTATTAGGAAAAGCTCAATTATATAATCTGGTAGTCAGTATCGCCGTCAGCTCTGCATGCAGTAAGTTAGGCTCAGCTTCCATTGATTTAGAGCGTTTTTGGGAGCAGAGTATTAATGCTGCACTGATTGGCAAATATCTGGCAAACTTTTGCGGTTTGCGACAACCTGATCGGCTCTACGTTACTGGCTTATTACACAATATTGGTGAGCTAGTCGTTATGCAACAAGCGCCAGACAGTGCTGCGCTTTGTCAACACTACAACGATGAAGTGAAACCCTGGCAGTTACAGCAAACTATCCTGGGGTTTACTTATGCCGCATGTGGCGGCGAACTGTTAAACCTGTGGCAGTTACCTGACAGTATTGTAGAACCTCTGACCCGTCAGCACAGCACACAGTTTAATGCAGCAGAGCCTGATATCTTAATCAGTTATCTTGCAGTGCGTATGGCTCTCGCTAATCAACATCCTGATCTTTACAGTATTAAATCGTTGATTGACCCTTTTGTGTTAGAGCTATTACATCTGGAACAAGCCGACTTGATTAAGGCTATCGATTTTTGTAATACCGAAGGTTTATTTATCCTGTCTGTGTTAAACCCACGTATCAGCACTATTTATTAATCCATTCTTTTACCGGCACTGTCTGCAGTGCCGGCGCTATTATTTGGAACATTGTTATGCCTGAAGCAAAAGTTAAAGCCTCGTTATATACCGCCTATTCCGGCTCAGCCTTATTAGAAACACCGCTTTTGAATAAGGGCAGTGCCTTTAGCAAAGAGGAGCGGGCCGTATTCAACCTGACCGGCTTGTTACCACCCCGGTTTGAAACGATAGAAGAGCAGGTTAGCCGGGCTTATATGCAATATAAAAGTTTTGATACCGCTATAAACAAGCACATTTACCTGCGGGCTATTCAGGACAACAATGAAACATTGTTTTACCGGCTGGTACAGCAACATTTAGAAGAAATGATCCCGATTATTTATACTCCAACCGTCGGCGATGCGTGTGAGCAGTTTTCGGATATTTATCGTAGTGCCCGTGGTTTATTTATCAGTTTTGAAGATAGGTATAATCTTGATGATATTTTGCGCAATGCCACCAAAGCAAAAGTCAAAGTTATTGTGGTAACGGACGGCGAACGTGTGCTGGGGCTGGGGGATCAAGGCATTGGAGGGATGGGGATATCGATTGGTAAACTGTCTCTGTATACTGCCTGTGGTGGCATAAGCCCCGCCTACACCTTGCCCGTGATGCTGGATGTCGGTACAAATAATGAAAAACTGTTAAATGACCCAATGTACATGGGGCTGCGCCATAAACGAGTTGGTCAGGATGACTACAATGAATTTGTCGAGCTGTTTATCAAGGCGGTTAAACGCCGCTGGCCTGATGCTATTTTACAATTTGAAGATTTTGCCCAGCCCAACGCCATGCCACTGTTGCAGCGCTATCGTGAGCAGATTTGTTGTTTCAATGACGATATTCAGGGCACTGCTGCCGTAACAGTTGGCACCTTGCTGGCAGCGTGCTTAAGTAAAAACGTTAAACTTAGTAGCCAGAAGGTGGTATTTGTCGGTGCAGGCTCTGCAGGCTGTGGCATTGCCGAGCAAGTGATCAGTCAGATGGTGGCAGAAGGCATCACTGAACAACAAGCAAGACAACAAATTTTTATGGTTGACCGCGCAGGTTTACTGACAAGTACTATGGCGCATTTACGGGATTTTCAGCAGGCGTTGACCCAAAATACTGACGCCATTAGGAGCTGGAATTTTAGTGGTGAGTATCCTAGTTTACTTGACGTTATGCACTGTGCCACCCCTGATATACTGATTGGGGTATCAGGACAGGCTGGTTTATTTACAGAAGAAGTAGTGCGGGCGATGAAAAAAGGTTGCACTAAACCTATTATATTTCCATTAAGCAACCCGTCGCGTCAGGTCGAGGCTACACCGCAACAGGTTATAGAGTGGACTGAAGGTGAAGTGATTGTCGCCACCGGCAGCCCGTTTGCTCCGGTTGACTATCAGGGCAAACAACATCTGATAGCGCAGTGTAATAATAGTTACATATTTCCGGGTATTGGCCTGGGGGTCATTGCGGTTAAGGCGCGTTTAATCAGTGATGAAATGCTTCGTGCAGCAAGCAAGACCCTGGCAGCTACCTCGCCGTTAGCCAACACCGGTAAAGGGGGGCTGTTACCGCCATTTACTGCACTGGCCGAACTTAGTAAAAAAATAGCATTTGCTGTTGCTAAGGTGGCTCAGCAACAAGGTTTAGCATTGGAAATTGATGACAACGTACTGCAGCAACGAATTGAAGATAATTTCTGGAAGCCGCAGTATCGGCATTATAAGCGCGTTAGTGGTTAGCTACTTTGTATCACTGCCTTAACGAAATAAATCTTGTTACATTTAGTTTTAGACTCATTGCCTTATTAACGGTACGCTGGAATTAATTTCTGCTCGTTAATAAGGAATGATAATGCGTAAATCTCTGCTATTTATCGCTATGGCCGGTGTCCTGACTGGCTGTAACCCAAACTCCGAAAACACCATAAGCAACTCAAATTCAGCTGTGTCTACTGAACAAGCAACCAGCCAGCAAGCGGTCGAGGTATCCACGACTGAAAGGTTAAACCAATGGTTTGCAGAGAAGTACGAGCAACAATTACAGCAAAGCCCTATTCAGATGACCTTTATGGGGCGAAAAGACAAATACGATCAAATTGATGATGTTACGCTGGCAGCTGAGCAGCAACAACTGGCGTGGTTGGAGCAATCCGTTACCGAACTTAAAGCCAACTTTGTGTATGATGAACTGGACCTGGAAGCTCAGACGTCCTATGACGTTTGGGTCTATCAATACGAAATGGCCAAGGCCGGCGCAAAATTCAGACAAAACAGATATATTTTTACCCAAATGCAGGGGATCCATGCCTTACTGCCGCAAATTTTGATTAATTTTCACAAAGTAGAAAATACCGAAGATATGCAGGCTTATATTGCACGCATTGAGGGGATAAGTAAGGCGATAACAGATTTATTGGCGCGGGCTCAGCAAAACGCAGAGCAGGGGGTTCGTCCTCCAAAATTTGCTTATGAGGGTGTACTAACTCAATTAGAGAACTTGCTATCGGGGGCTCCATTAACGGATGCAGAGCGGGACATCCCATTGTGGGCTGATACCAAGGCTAAAATTAACAGCCTGATTGCCGCTGACAAACTGAGTGATGAACAGGCAAAGCAGCTTACGAATGAAGCCAGGTTAGCGTTAGATCAGCATTTTAAACCAGCTTATCGTGGCCTGAAGCAATGGTTAGAGGATGATATCGAAAATACCGACACCGTCGCTACCGGGGTTGGCAAACAAGCAAACGGTACAGCCTACTATAACCATCAACTTAAAGTATCAACCACTACGGATTTAACCGCAGAAGAAATTCATCAGATTGGTTTAAATGAGGTTGATAGACTGACCGCTGAAATGACCGCCATCAAAGAGAAACTGGGATTTCCTGGTGATTTACAGGCATTTTTTGCATTTATAAAAACGGACGACCAGTTTTATTACCCGGATACAGATGCCGGTCGACAAGCGTATATTGATGACTCACAGCAATATCTGGATTTTATTAATAGCCGTTTACCTGAATTCTTTGGCACCTTACCGAACGCTGGCCTGGTGGTTAAACGGGTAGAACCGTTTCGTGAGCAACCGGGGGCAGCACAGCATTATTTTCCTGGCACGCCGGATGGATCACGACCTGGCGTTTACTACGCACATTTGTCTGACATGCGCGCGATGCCAAAAAATGAAATGGAAGCCATTGCTTATCATGAGGGCAGTCCCGGGCATCATATGCAAATTTCGATAGCGCAGGAACTCAGCTCTGTACCCGCTTTCCGTACGCAGGCTCGGTTTACCGTTTATTCAGAAGGCTGGGCGTTATATGCTGAATTGCTGGCAAAAGAAATGGGCGCCTATCAGAACCCCTATTCTGATTTTGGCAGGCTAATCACCGAAATGTGGCGTGCAGTGCGTCTGGTGGTAGATACCGGATTACATAGCAAAGGCTGGACCGAACAGCAGGCTGTAGAGTATTTTCGTGAGAAAACCCCAATTGCTGAAGGTGCAGTTGTGTCTGAGGTACGTCGCTATATCGTGATGCCAGGTCAAGCGACAGCTTACAAAATTGGTATGATTAAAATTCTGGAACTACGCCAGTATGCCGAGCAGGAATTAGGCGATCGTTTTGATATCCGTGAATTTCACGACACCATTTTAACCGGTGGGGCCTTGCCACTTAATGTGTTAGAGCGTCGGGTGAAAAACTGGGTAGACCAGATAAAAGCAGTGCAAGCAGCTAAGTTATAGTGTTTAACGGGTTATCAGTAATGCCCCCATGCTGGTAACCCGTTACTTTATACTTACTTAGCCAATGACAATATAGTCATTTTCAAAGTAACACCCTTGATGCTCTGCCGGGTGCAGCTGGACAAAGCGCCCGCCGACCCGCTCCAGTGCCACACATTGTTCCACCTCAAACACATTATCGGTGTGAGGTTTGTCCCATTTAAGATTAAGTTGTTGTTTTGCCAGTTGCTTAGCCTGTGTTTTATTATCAGCAACCAGCATGAAATAACGGTGTTCTTCGCCGAATATGGTGCTGAGATAACCCCCTAAATTAATAAAAAATAACTTAGGGCCTGTGCTCTGAGGCGTATCGGCTAGGGTAACTGCAAAACGATCCACCCCGGATATGGCCATCCAGGCATCAATATGCAGTCCTTTGGGCTCGGCAAACCAAAGTGCTCGTAATTGCGGATAGGTTTGTTCAAGGTTATCACCGGCAACAAAAACCACATCATGCAGTTCAACATTTGCTTTCGGGTGGCTGCCGCCTAACATGACCATATACAACATTGGTTTACATCCTTACACCGGTTTATTAAGGTGCAGATAGTAGCGGCTAATAAGTTACATTACTACTGGCTTACTTTGCCAGATTATCGTGAACCCCTTTTTTAGCACATATAAAAACAACAGTGGCAATAACAGGGTTTTTAACATAAACAATGCCATAACATTGAGAATATTGGTTACGGCATTATCCAGTCGCTGTTTTAGCTGGTAAACCTGACGCGGGTTTACGGCTTCCTTAACTGCTGCTATACCATCACCAAGCGACGTAAAGCTGTTAGTAATAGCAGCAAAAAAACCTGGTGTTTTTCCCTCTAATGCCATTTCGGCAAGCTGGATCTGGTTGCGAATATCAGCTTGCTGGCGCAGCAGGTTTTGTTGTTCATTCTGCCAGCGTTGCTGCATTTCACGCCGCTGTTTTAGTTTAGCCGTTAACTGTTCAACTCTGGGATCAGGTTTAAGATAATTCAGTCGCTGTAACACCCCAAGTTCCCGCAGCAGACTATCTAATTGTTGCTCCAGGCCAGCCAGCTCCTGTTGCCCCTGCAGCTGTTGTTGCTTAAGTTTTTGCAAGGTTTGACTGTTAGTTGTCAGTTGTTGCTGTAAGGTTGAAATATCTGCAGTAAGGTCACGTGTTAATGCCGGGTTTATCAGTTGCTTGTCTTGGTCCTGAACGCCTTCAATTGATTCGAGAATATGCATTTGCTGCTGGGTGCGATCATATAAAAAAGCGTTATCGACCAGGCCATTAGCCGCCACAACCATGACCAGGGCAAAACGCAGAAACAATAGCGCTAGAAAGCAACGTAGCAGCAGCATGTTAAAATAACCGGAGCTGAATACGCCAGGTATTAACGAGCTGACCACGACAAGCAGCCCGGAAATGGTCAGCATTATTTTAAAAAACGTATCGCTGACAATCTCGAGTAATACTTTTTGGATCACCAGCGAACCAATAGCCAGTTTCATTGCTGAGGAGTATTGCTCAACCAGGTCGTTTAATGGGTCAAGTACCTCGCCAGCCCCAACAGAGCCGCCGACACCAACACTGAACTCAAAGGTCACAGATTGCAGAAAAGAAATTAGCGCATTCATGCCTCTGGCAATTAAAAAAGCAGAACTGGCTTCAACCAAAGCATCATCAATATAAGCAGTAGTATAGCGATCAATAATGCCGCTCCAGGACAACATAACGCTTAGCACAATAAGACTAAAAATAAACCAGCGAACTTTATTGGAGTAGGCAGTATGCTTGATACTGACCGTTGCGTTTGCCATTGCGTTGCCTCTGAGCGTAAGTGGAAAAGCTAAACGATGCTAGCAGTCAGATGCAATGCTGTCGATGTGTTAGCACCGCTTAACTCAAATTACCGCAGCCTGTCGCCAATTGAGCGAGTTTGGTGATCATCATCGGCTAAAAACCGTATATTGAACTTAAACGTTAATTAAGACATTTTTCTGTCGGTCAGATCTCACCTGTTAACGCGCACAGCGCTGCTTTTGCTGCAGGTTGGTCCGGTGAACTAGCGGCGAATATGCCGGAAAGGGAAAGTACATGACAACAGCATGGCAAAACGCGATATGCCTCGCCGTATTAATAGTAATGAGCATGGGCAGTTTCAGCGCTTTGGCGCAGAACCGCGGAGCAGGGCGAGCGGCACAGGTTATCAGTATGCCGGTAGAGTTCGAACGTATCAGTACTCAGATTGAAGCCGTTGGTTCGGCTGAGGCCATGCAATCAGTAGTCATTTATCCGGCGGTTGCTGACAAAGTGACTGCAATTAATTTCGCGCCGGGCCAGAAAGTGCAACGTGGCGATGTTTTACTGGAACTCGATGCACGGCGCCAGCGCGTGGCAGTAGACCGGGCCAGGATCCAGCTCGCAGATGCAGAGCGAACGTTAGAGCGACTGATAACCAGCAGACGACAGGGGGCTGTGCCCCAAAGTCAGTTAGATGACGCAATGACCGCACGCGATCTGATTAAAGTGGCGTTGACAGAGGCGGAAACAGAACTTGAAGATCGCACTGTCAGGGCGCCTTTTGACGGTGTTGTTGGCTTAACCGATGTTGAAATTGGCGATAGAATTACCCAGCAGACTGCCATCACTACCCTGGATAACCGCAAGCAGCTTTTCGTTAACTTCAGAGCGCCGGAAACCGCGCTGAGCATGTTACAACAACATCCCAAGCTGACCTTGCAGCCATGGCAGGGGAGCACTATCAACCTTGAGGCAGAGATCAGTCAGGT
>NZ_JBFJPY010000024.1:0-35991 GCF_041616895.1 Arsukibacterium sp. | reverse complement strand
CCAGGCACCACGCCGTTTTGGCAATAAACTCGTGTCGGTGTGTAATACCACTTCATTTTTCTGATATGCAATAGCACCAAGAATCGACTGTTCATCCATTGTGGCGGCTTGGCCCAGTAACGCCAATGCCTGATCACTATGACAAGCAAACACTACTTTATCGAACTGTTGCTGTTGGCCGTTGGCAAACTTCAGACTAACACCCTGCTCATTACGGCTAACAGAGAGGATATGCTGTGATAATTTCAGCTTGTCAGTACCAAGTCTGGTAAGCAGCGCCTCAACATAACGTTTCGAGCCGCCCTTAATTACTGCCCACTGCGGCCGGTCCGTAACATTAAGCAACCCATGATTATTAAAAAAACGTAGGAAAAACCTGACTGGAAATGATGGCATCTCTGTTAATCCCGCAGACCAGATAGCCGCGCCCATTGGTAGCAAGTAGTTATCACGCATCTCACTGCCAAACTTATATTTAAGTAAAAATTCACCCAGTTTTAAGTCAAGATCAGGATGTTCTTCAGCAACCAACCGCTTACCTAATTTATTGAAGCGAACAATATCGCGGAGCATTCGCCAGAAAGAGGGCCGAAAAAGATTACGTTTCTGGGCAAAAAGACTGCCAAATGTGTTGCCATTGTATTCCAGATTTTGCTGTGAATTTTTAACCGAAAAACTCATTTCAGTATCGAGTTTTTCCACCGCCAGATCTGCAATAAACTTATTAAATACCGGATAAGTCCAATTGTTAAACACAATAAAGCCGGTATCAATAGCATAAGACGTGCCGGCCACCTCAACATCAACAGTAGCAGTATGCCCCCCGAGATAATCATTTGCTTCAAACAGGGTAACATCGTGTTTCTGTTGTAATAAATACCAGCTGAGCATACCTGAAATGCCCCCGCCAATTACTGCTATACGCATTCACGCTTCCTTAATCAGGCCTTTGCCATTTTGTGTTTAACTAATGTGGTTGCCCAGCCGAGTATGGGTAAATGTTGATAGACCAATTCAGTAAGGTCGTAATAATCGCGATGATAACAAATGTGCTGATCCCGCCAGCGCAATTCAGTACAGCCATGGACTTTAATTGGTTTGCCTTTACCTATTGCCGGATGAGACAAGGTCATAATCCAGCTTATAAAACTTAGCTGATCATCATCAATCTGACTTATTGGATCAAATTGACAAGAAGTCAGCCGCTGGTATGCATGAGAGAAATAGTTGGTGAGTTGCTGACAGCCGCTTATCTGATGTACCGGATCTATAAAGGTTACATCTTGGGTATACAGTTCAGCAAGTTGGTTTAAACCATCATGTGATAAGCCGTTATAGAAATTTAAAAAACGCGCTAATTTACTTTCATTACTTTCATTCATCAGACTTTTTAACCTCAGTAAACAGGGCAAGCGTTATCTTACGGGCTTCGCTGTGGTCAACAATTGCTGGCCAGTAACTATCAGGCATTGTTTTTTTATGCGGCCAGTGAATTTCTTTGTTGTTCATGTGCTCCAGCTCCGGCACAAAACGGCGGATAAACTCTCCTTCCGGGTCAAAACGTTCACTTTGGGTTATTGGATTAAAAATCCGAAAATAAGGGGCGGCATCGGTACCGGTTGAAGCTGCCCATTGCCAACCACCATTATTTGCAGCAAACTCGCCATCAATTAAGGTCGACATAAAATATTGCTCACCCCAACGCCAATCTATCTGCAAATCTTTTACTAAAAAACTGGCAGTGATCATGCGAAGTCGGTTATGCATCCATCCGGTTTGGTTAAGCTGACGCATCGCCGCGTCTACCAACGGGTAACCGGTCTTACCATCACACCAGGCTTTAAAGTGTTTTTTATTGTTATGCCACTTAATACTCGCAGTATCTTTTTGAAAAGGTTTGTGTTTTATCAGATCTGGATAAGCGACTAAAATATGTTTATAAAAGTCACGCCAGATAAGCTCAGATAGCCAGACACTGGAACCACTTTTTTCCTGCTCAAGTTCTGGCCCGGCTTCCATCTGTAACCGATTAACACATTGCTGGGCCGAGATGACGCCGCAAGCCAGATAAGCAGATAATCCGGAAGTACCTTTTTTGGCCGGCAAGTCCCGAGTTTTCTGATAGTCAGCAACCTGCTGCTGACAAAACTCGCGCATCTTATCCAGCACTTGCTGCTCAGCCACTGGCCAGGCCGCAGAGCTTTCATCTCCGTCTGCCATAACAGGTAGCCCCAGTTGCTTCGCCAGATAGTCTGCAGAAAATTCTGGGTTACCTTTTACCCTAGAATAACAATGAACTCCTTGCTCCTGCAGCCTGCTAAGCCAGTTACGTTTAAACGGCGTAAATACTTTATAGGTATCCCCGCTTTGAGTCAGAATACTTCCAGGAGACATGATACAGAGTCGGTCATACCAATTGACTTCAACGCCCTTTTCTTGCAGCTGCTTTGTTATTGCGTTGTCCCGTTGCTGCTCACGCAACTCGTATTCAACCTGGCCATATACCGCCACCATGCCCTCATTAACCAAACTGATAAATATGGCTTCACAATCCTGATAGGTATCAGCCTCCAATGCCAGTAACGGTATACCTTGCTCAGCCAGCTCTTGTTGCATTTGTTTAACACGACGGCGGATCAGATCTTGTTTAATTGGTGCCATATTATGCTGCTGCCAGGTTGTCGGCGTGGCGATATAAAGTGCGACAACAGCATTGCTCTCCTGCTCACGAGCGTTCTGTGCCGCATGGAACAATGATGCGTTATCAAACACTCTGAGATCATTTCGTAACCAGACAATGTGTAAAGAAGTTGCTTTGGCCATATCAGGCTCGTAATCCAAGTTGTTCAGGATAAGGGTTTAAATAGCGCTGGGTCGCAATGTACTGATTAGGATACTGGCGTAAATAATGCCCTAGTAATGTCAGTGGAGCCATCAGTGGTAAAAAACCCTGGCGATAGCGATGGATTAAATCCGTCAACTCACTTTTCTCAGTGCTGCTAAGTGATTTTTTTAAAAAGCCCTGCAGGTGTTGCAGCACGTTGGCATGCTGCTTACGACTGGCAATATTCTTCAGCGCTTGCATTAAATCGTTCAGGTAACGCTCCGCTAACTGCGCAGGATTAAACAATTTTGCGCCAGCTACCAGTCTGCCAAGTTCACGGTAAGCTACCGGACTATGCGCCATCACTAAAAACTTGTATCTGCTATGAAACTTCACCAGTTTGGCAACACTAAAACCATCTTGCATCTGCTGCTGATAATCATGACAGGCAAATACCCGGGTGATAAAATTTTCGCGCAGCGCAGGGTCTGAAAGACGACCGTCTTCTTCTACCGGCAACCAGGGATAACGCTGCATAAGCTGATGAGTAAAAATGCCGGTCCCGACTTTCCCCAGTTGCTGACCAGCATCATCATAAACTCTGACCCGCTCCATGCCACAACTCGGTGATTTCGCGCAGACCACATAGCCACTTAGGGTTGTTAATGTTGGCAGCAGTTTCTCGGTGTATTGCAGCATTTGATCGGTGTGGTCAACTCTATTATCCCGGCTTTGTACCAGCCTGATTTGCTGAAGCTCATCACGTTGTAAGCGGATTGCTGGCCTTGGCACACCCAGGCCAATTGCCTGCTCAGGACAAATGGCAACAAATTTCACCAGTGGACTAAGTTGCTGCAGGCAAAACGTTGAGGCCTTATGCCCGCCGTCAAAACGCACGGGTTCGCCAAGCACACAGGCACTTATCCCAATTTTAATACTCATGACTATTCACTCTTAACATACACTTTTAACTCTACTTCGCTATTTAAGCAATCAACACAGTGGTGAACCTTTTTCTTTACAAGCAAAGCAGGATATCGGATCAGTTTGTGGCATGGTTTCGAGTAAAAAAAAACGATAACTACCCGAAAGGTACTTATCGTTTTTATTGTGCAATAAACCACCAAACTTTTAAAAGCAATACAACACCGTTTGGCCGGCTGAGCAATAAAGCCGCATCAGAATGCGCGTTGACTAAAATCAGGCTTTGCTGGTGCCTGTTTCAACCCTGGACTTAAGTTTCTGACCTGGTCGAAATGTAACGACACAGCGGGCAGAGATCGGAATGTCTTCACCCGTTTTCGGGTTACGGCCAGGCCGTTCATTTTTCACCCTTAAGTCAAAGTTACCAAAGCCGGATAACTTTACTTGCTCACCCGCTTCCAGCGCGGTACGAATTTCTTCAAAAAAAGCTTCTACTATCAACTTAGCATCACGTTTGCTAACGCCAAATTTGGTAAACAAACGTTCTGCTAAATCAGCTTTGGTAAGCGCCATTCTTAATCCCTCAACGTTGCGTCGAATTCGTCTTTAAGCACGCTAACCACTTGATTTACAACAACTTGGATATCTTTATCCTCAAGTGTGCGTGTTTTGTCCTGCAAAGTCAGGGCTATAGCAAGTGACTTGTAACCGTCTGCTACACCCTGCCCGGTATATACGTCAAACAATTTTAGGTCAACCAATTGATTTACGCCAACTTTTTTTATACTAGCAGTAATATCGGCAAAACGCACATCGGATTTAACTACCACAGCCAAATCACGCCTGTTAGCCGGGTATTTAGATAAGTCTGCTGCTTCAACAATAGCACGTTGTCCAAACGCTGCCAGTTCCAACTCAAACAGGTAGGCTTTGCCTTTAATTCCCAGCTTACGTTCAGCTTCAGGATGCAAGGCCCCAAGATATCCCACAGTCTTGCCAGCTCTGCTAATGAGCGCTGTTTGTCCCGGGTGCAATGCACTGTGCTCGCCACTGCTAAAACTAAATTCAGTCGCGGCTGATGTCAGGCTGAGTAAAGCTTCAACATCACCTTTAATATCGTAGAAATCTGCTGGCCGCTCTGCCATGGCCCAATGTTCATTACTTAGTGACCCCACTATAACGCCACCAATAACTTCAACCTGACGAACGCCGCCCTCGGCCGCTGCATCGGGTATAAACTTAAGGCCATACTCAAAGAAGCGCAACCGAGATTGCTGCCGGTTTTGATTATGCTGTACTGCTTGAAGCAGGCCTGGCCACAGATTCAGCCGCATCGCCGACATATCAGCGGAGATAGGGTTTGGTAATACCAGTGCTTGCTGGCCAGGAAATAATACCTGTTGTACTTTAGGGTCAACAAAACTATAGGTAATTGCTTCCTGATAACCACGATCTGCCAACAAATCGCGCATCCGCTGCACACTGAGCTCAGCCTCACTAAACTTACGCATACTCAATGCACCCTGGGGCGCCACGTTTGGGATATTGTTGTAACCATAAACCCGGGCAATTTCTTCTATTAAGTCTTCGCTTATCGAGATGTCAAACCGATACCCTGGTACGATAACCTGCCAGCCCTGATCGGTTTCTGACACGGTTAAGCCCAAGCGGGTTAAAATATCGGTCACTTCAGGTTTGGCGATAGCATGGCCCAGTAGACGCAATAGTTTTGCTTCTGAAAGGCTTATTTCTGCGCCTTTGGGCAGGTACTCTGGCGCGACCGCTTCAACGATAGGGCCGGCCTTACCACCTACAATATCCAGCAGTAAAGCAGTCGCACGCTCCATTGCGCTTCGTTGTAACTCTGGATCAACGCCCCGCTCATAACGATGCGAAGCATCCGTATGCAGCCCGTACTGGCGTGCCTTGCCTGCAATTGCCAGTGGTGAGAAAAAAGCACTCTCCAGAAAAATATGTTTGGTTTTGTCAGTGACACCACTTTGCAAGCCGCCAAAGATACCCGCCATTGCTAATGCTTTTTCGTTGTCGGCAATAAGTAACGTATTGGATTTTAGCTCAATTTCAGTTTCATCTAACAAAACCAGCTTTTCACCTTCACGGGCATAGCGAACATCGATATCACCTGCCAGCTCATCTAAATCAAAGGCATGCATCGGGTGGCCTAACTCAAGCAGTACGTAGTTAGTTACGTCCACCACCGGGTCAATACTGCGAACACCGCAGCGACGCAGTTTTTCGGTTAACCACAATGGACTGCTTTTACTCAGATCGATATCTTTAATTATCCGGCCCAGATAGCGCGGGCAGGCCTCAGCAGCGGAGAGTTTAATTAGTTTTTGCTCTGTAATGGTGGGGGCTACTGTCTCAATTTCCGGCTGGCACACACTCAGCTTGTTCAACACGCCAACTTCCCGCGCCAACCCTTTAATACCCAGGCAGTCAGCACGGTTTGGTGTTAAATCTACTTCTATGGTGTGATCATCCAATTCCAGATATTGCCGGATATTGATACCTACCGGCGCATCAGACGGCAACTCCATAATGCCATCCGAATCATCGGCCATACCAAGCTCTGAAAACGAACACAACATACCATTAGAAGGCTGGCCGCGTAATTTGGCCTTTTTAATAACGAAGTCACCCGGCAAGACGGCGCCAACAACAGCCACGGCAACTTTTAAACCCTGGCGGCAATTTCTGGCACCACAAACAATATCCAACAATTCAGGCTGGCCGATATTAACCCGGGTGATTTGCAGCTTATCGGCATCAGGATGAGGACCACAGGCTACGACCTCACCGACTACCACACCATTAAACACACCTGCTACCGGCTCAATACCATCTACCTCGAGGCCTGCCATTGAAAGTTGTTCAGATAGAGCAGCAGTATCAATTGCCGGATTAACCCACTGTCTTAGCCACATTTCACTAAATTTCATGCTTAGAATACTCCGCTTATCTGAACTGCTTTAAAAAGCGTAAATCGTTTTCGAAAAAGGATCTGAGATCGGTCACGCCATAGCGCAGCATTGTCAGCCGTTCTACCCCCATGCCAAAGGCAAAGCCACTGTATATTTCGGGATCAATCCCAACTGAGCGCAAGACATTGGGGTGTACCATGCCACAGCCTAATACTTCCAGCCATTTACCGTTTTTGCCCATCACATCCACTTCAGCTGATGGCTCAGTAAACGGAAAAAAGGACGGACGAAAGCGAACCTGTAAATCTTCTTCGAAAAAGTTCTGTAAAAAGTCATGCAAAATACCTTTGAGCTCGGTAAAGCTGACATTTTTGTCGACCATTAACCCTTCTACCTGATGAAACATCGGCGTATGAGTTTGATCGTAATCGTTGCGATATACCCGCCCTGGAGAAATAATCCTTAGTGGCGGCTGCTGTTGCTCCATGGTGCGGATTTGCACTCCAGAGGTCTGAGTACGCAGCATCAGCTTCGGATTAAAATAAAATGTATCATGATCGGCGCGGGCCGGGTGATGCTCAGGTATGTTTAATGCATCAAAATTATGAAAATCGTCTTCGATTTCCGGGCCATGCTTTACTGCAAACCCTAACTCAGTAAAAAAACTTTCAATCCGGGCGATAGTGCGAGTTACGGGGTGTAAACCACCATCATCAAGTTTACGTCCTGGCAAGGTGACATCTATTTGTTCCTGAGCCAGCTTTGCTGCTAACTGCGCCTGCTGCAGTTGATCCCGCTTCAGATTGAGCGCATCCTGCACCTGCTGTTTAAGCTCATTAATTTGCTGACCAGCCAATTTGCGCTGTTCAGGGTCCATCGCACCTAAGGATTTCAGCAGCTCCGTAATACTGCCTTTTTTCCCCATAAAGGTTACCCGAACCTCTTCCAGCGCCGCTATGTCTGGGGCAGCAGCAACCGCTTGCAGTGCATTGTCTAATATTGCAGTCAGATTCATCTTTGTCCTCAAAGCAGCCAAGATCGTAAGTAAGATTAAAACCGCTAATGATACACCAAAATAGACGTTAACATGCAGTAGCTGGGTAGCTTTTTTCGGCTAAAATAAGACTTAAGTCGCTAAATGAGAATAGATTTAATGAAAGGGATCGTTAATTTACGCTGATGCACAATGGAAGCCTTATCCAGCTTATCCAGAATTGCGACTAGTGAGCGAATATCCCGCTCGTAGCGGTTAAGTAAAAAACGCGCGACATCGTCACCCAGTTCCATACCTCGTTGGTGTGCTCTTTGTTTCAAGAGTTTCTGCTTATCATCGTCAGTGAGTAATCGTAATTGAAAACTCTGGCAGGCCTGAAGCCGGGAAACCAGATCAGCCAGTTTAAAACCCAACTGAGGAGGCGGCTGGTTTGCCACAATAATTAAAGCTTTACCCTGTTCAACCATCCGGTTATATAAGTCGAATATAGCTATCTGCCAGCTAAGGTCATCACAAATAGCATGTATATTATCCAGGCACACCACATCTAGTTGCTCTAAATTATCTAGCAAACGAGGACTTAACTGCTGATAATCCTGTAACGCCAACAACTGACTGGTTAAACCTTGCTCTTGCGCAAAAATACAGGAGGCATAAAGTAAATGTGACTTACCACTGCCACTGGCACCAAACAAATACAGCGGTGGCTGACCACCGGGTTGCTGCAGATAGTGCTTAATCATGCTGACCGCTTCTGTCTGGCCGGCAGCATAGAAACTATCTAAGGTCTCATCATCCGGCAGTGTTACCGCCAAAGTATATTGCAGAGGCTGCATTTAACGTCTGATAAACACGTATCGGATATCGGCCTGGGATACCATATTTAATTCAACAGCAGACGCTGTCGGCTCATTTATTCCTGACTCTCTGCTGTAAGTTGCACTGTAAGATGTGTTGTAAGACGTGCTGTGCGGTGTATCCGACAATAGCAACGCCGGTTCCCATCGCAAAATATCGGTTAACTGAGAAAGCTCAATCTGTAAATTAACCGCAAACTTCGCTTCTTTTGCTGAGTATTCGCTCAACGTCACTGTTGCCACACCAAGCACGCGGTTCAATAACGTTTCAACAGTTACCACATCAGCCAGGCTTTGCAAGTTACTGACTGCCAGTTGATAAGTATTGTGCTCAGCCTGCAACACCACCGCTTGCTCGGCTGCCAACTCAGCCGTTAGCGCGGCAGCAAAAGCGCTCACCAGCTCAGCGTATTCTGCTGCGGTAGTTTCATTACGCACGATTCTAGTCTGGTTAGTCCCCGGTACCGGAGCTTGACGCTGCCAGCTCAGCCGCAACAGCTTGTCACCATTCTGGCTAACTTCATCAAATGCCAGGGTCATTACCATATTCGGCCGGTAACGATTGCTCGCCTGGTCAATAGCTTGCCAGAACCCTGCCCAGACGTCGGTTTCCGACAATCGCATCAGATCATCCATATCGTAAAGTGGCAATGTTACCGGAATACCATGCTCGGCCAGACTTTGCCGCAACAACTGCACCAGCTCATTATCCTGCTGGCGCAAAAAAAACCGGTCGGCTCCTTGCTGCTGGACAATCCAGACTAAAATTTCAGGACGGTGCGCTCCCCAGATAGCAATTTCCTGCTGCTGCAATAACACGTTAATCAATTTAGCATCGAGCAACACTTTTAAGCGGCTGATGCCATTGTGACGTACAGATTCAAATTGTTTAACATACTTGCCGGCATTATTTAGTTCACTGGTAATCGCCGGGTAGGCTGAAAGGTCAGTCAACCCGGTCAAGCGGGTGATAACCTGAGTGAGAGCATTACTCTGCCATTGACGTTGCGATTGATCAGCGCTGACATCGGCAACATATAAGTTGTTCACCTCAATGGCATATACCAGATTACTGCATAGCATAAGCACGATTGCCAGCAACAATTTACCAGGTTGCATCTGTAATGCCATCTGAACTCCCTAACTATTGATTTGCAGCCTTAAGATGGTGACATAACACAACAAAGCCACCGTAAGGTGGCTTTGTTGTGGCGTTAGCCCAGGTTAACACCGAGCCGGTTAGCCACTTCTTCGTATGCTTCTACCACACCGCCCAGCCCCTGACGAAACCGGTCTTTATCCAACTTCTTGCGGGTAGCTTTGTCCCACAGTCGACAGCCATCTGGCGAAAACTCATCGCCAAGCACTACCTGGCCATTAAACACACCAAATTCTAATTTAAAATCAACTAACAACATACCGGCAGCGTCAAATAATGCCTGCAGAACATCATTTGCTTTAAAGGTTAAACGTTTCATTTCTGCTAACTGTTCAGCAGTTGCCCAGCCGAACGACGTTGCCAGAGACTCATTTACCATAGGATCATGCAACGCATCGTTCTTTAAAAACAATTCGAACGTCGCAGGGGACAACGCAGTACCTTCCGTCACACCCAGTCGGCGGACCAGTGAGCCTGCCGCATAATTACGGACCACACATTCGACCGGTATCATCGCCAGCTTTTTTACCAGAACTTCATCATCTGATAATAGCGCTTCCACCTGAGTAGGAATACCAGCCTGCTCCAGTTTCTGCATAATAAAATAGTTAAATTTATTATTTATCATGCCTTTGCGATCAAGTTGTTCAATGCGCTCACCATCAAAGGCAGAGGTATCATTGCGAAAGTGAAGGATGAGTAAGTTGTCATCAGTCGTGTTATATACTGTTTTTGCCTTACCGCGGTACAATTCTGTTGTTTTTTGAACCATTATTCACTCCAATCGCCTGGCGAAAAAATCAGGCGAAAGTATAAAGATCTTTATGCTATTGGCAAATGACTTTTTCTGTCCCAGACTCAAAGTTCCACTTTTGCTGCTCTGATGGCAGTAACAAAAGGCTCATATGCAGCAACAATAGTGTCTGCTGCTAAAGGTTGGCCGTCTTTGCTAAGCAGGTTGATTACTGTACCCGCATTGCTGCGCTGCAATACAATCTGATAATCGTCGTTGGCAATGGGTAAAACTGGCGGTCCTGCCTTCCCCATCAATGAAGACCACATGCCACGACTTGGTTTAGTGTAGCTCACGTAATAAGTGTAAACCGAGCGATTAATATCCTTAACGGTAAAATTAAGCTGTTCAAACACCGGCTCTAGCTGCGACCAGGTCACATCAATAGATTGCGATGTAATAAACGCAGGCTCACCTGCCTTATTTAAGCCAGGTTCAAGTGCCACTTCCTGTACCCGGTCCCGGTTGGCAATAGACGTCTCTATTTCAGCAACAGCCACCTGGTTAATAAGCCCATTCAGTAACATCACTTCATTGTCCCGCGCTGCAGCGCTACTGAGTTTAGCCTGTTGCTCAAAGTAGCGGTGTTCCAGCAGGCTAACGGTGACAATCGCCGTTCTGCCGTGTGGTTTTGGCTCGATGTTTATCGCATACCGCGCCTCGTCTAACTGCTTAGCGTTTTGCCAAAACCAAAAGCCTTCTGTCCGAAAACGTTTAATCCAATCCGTTTCAAAACTGAGATTTTCGCTATCTGTGGCGTTTAGTTGAATATTTTGTGCCGCAAAATAATCACTAATTTCGCGTTGTAAAAACGGTATCAGCTCACCGGTTAAATCGTTACGTTCGAACATAACCCGGGCCAGTTTTTCAGTTTCATCCGTTATTCTGCTGCTGCTGGCGGTGGCTAACACTAATACCGGTGACTTATCAGCGACGTCTCCCGCAGCGCTAGCTACTTGTGGAATATCATATTTACCTGGCTGACGAGGCGTAGCTAAGTCGACCGGAATATCCAGAGCAACCTGCTGCCGTTGTATCCGAGTGTCAGGGTCATCCTTAAACACAGAACAACCACTTACTAACATGGCGCTCAGCGACAATGTGATACAACTTTTTTTCCAATAATGCACCTGTACTACTCCTGAAAAGGTATTGCCATAAACCCGTGCTATTTCGCCAGGTTAGTTTAATGAGTTAATAAAAAACGGACATTAAAACTGCAGACCCGCTTGTTGCAATGCCTGTTCGATTGTGCCGTGATGAATTGGTTCCAGCTGTGTCAGCGGCAAGCGCATAAAATCGGAATCAATTAACGCCATCCGCTTCAATGCCCACTTAGTTGGAATGGGATTAGATTCAATAAATAACTGGTGGTGCAAACCCTGCAACATATCGTCCAGCGCCTGCGCCTCTTCAGTTTGCCCAGAGCGGGCCAAACGGCATAAACGTGCTAATAATGCCGGGGCAACGTTTGCGGTAACCGAAATAACCCCATGCCCTCCTGCTTGCATAAAAGACAGGCTGGTAGCATCGTCACCACTCAATAATAAAAATCCTGCTGAACAGCGTTGTTGTATCTCAGCCAGCCGGGTTAGTGAGCCGGTCGCTTCTTTAATCCCGACAATATTATCAGTCATAGCCAGTTCAGCTACGGTTTCAGGCAGCAAATCTACCCCGGTGCGGCCTGGCACGTTATATAACAGCACCGGCTTAGCCGTCGCTGCAGCCACCTGTTGAAAATGCGCTAACAAGCCCTTTTGCATGGGCTTGTTATAAAAGGGTGTCACGGTCAGAAAGCCATCAATCGCTAGTTTATCAAGTTGCCGGGTACGCGCTACGCCTTCTGCGGTGGCATTACTGCCATTACCGACTAATACCGGGATCTGCCCACTTACCTGAGCGACCACCCGGTTAATTATCTCAAGCTGCTCAGTAAAACTAATGGTTGCAGCTTCGGCTGTAGTGCCCATAATAACCAGACCATCTGAACCTTGCTGCAGATGAAAGCTGACAAGCTTTTCCAACCCTTTATAATCGATTTCGCCGTCCGGCAACATAGGGGTTACTAAGGCAACAAAACTTCCACTGAACATCACAGGCAAGGGCTCCACAACAGACAAGGGTCAGAGAATAAGGCGCCCTATGTTAAAGAGTGCGGCAGACAAACACAAGCCGCCAATCCGATAATGCTAATAGTTCGTCTAAACGGCTTATGATAAACTTAACGCCTTATTCGGTATCGCTAAATGTTCTGATCGGAGTTTTATGTCGCAGCAACTTGTAATTACAGCTATCGGGACTGACCGCACTGGTATTGTCAGCAAACTGGCCCGGTTGGTAACTGACTATAATGCGAATATCATTGACAGCCGAATGGCGGTATTTGGTAACGAATTTACTTTTATTATGCTGGTCCAGGGCGATCAGGCTGCTATTAGCAAAATAGAGTATCTGATACCGTCGCTAGGTTCAGAACTTGATCTGACAACAATGACCAAACGTACAACCGCCCGCCCCCGAACTCAGGTAGTGGCGCACTACGTTCTTGATTACTCAGGACCAGACCGGGTAGGCACACTTGGTGCAATAACCGGCTTGCTTGCCAGCCATAATATTTATATTGGTTCTTTGCAATCAGCCACTGCCATTAATAACGACAATACCGTGCAATTGCACAGCCAGATAACGGTCGAAATACCGCTGGGTATTAACCCTTCAGCTATTGAGACTGCAGTGATGGCATTGCTGAATGATCTCAACCTTAATGGCACTTTTGCCATGAGATAAGCCAGCCAACGTGCATACCACGAATCGTCGCATAATCAGACGATTTAAATAAGGAGTTATCATGCAAACATTAACCGCCGGCCAGCAAGCCCCGGACTTTACCCTGCCAGACCAACACAACAAAGCGGTCAGCCTTCGCAACCTGCTGCAGCAAAGTAAGGTACTGGTATATTTTTACCCTAAAGCCATGACACCAGGCTGCACTGTCCAGGCATGTGGTCTGCGAGACAACCAGGCCTCGCTTGCTGAACTGGGTGTGCAAGTTGTCGGGATAAGTACCGATGCCCCCGCGAGACTGGCTAAGTTTGCCGAGCGCGACCAACTTAACTTCACCCTGCTGGGCGACGAAGATCATCAGGTTGCAGAGCAGTTTGGTGTTTGGGGCACCAAGAAATTTATGGGGAAAGTTTATGATGGCTTACACCGGTTAAGTTTTCTGATCAATCAGGATGGTACCATTGACCATGTATTTGATAAGTTCAAAACGAAAGACCATCACCAGGTCGTGCTGGACTATCTTCAGCACCGGAAGCAGCAGTAATCTTGGCTTAAAACGACACTTATCGTATCGGCTGGCTATTCTGACTTGTCTTCCTGCCATTTGCCGATGTAACCGCTAGGATGGTGAAAAACTTAAATGGAGATGCAATGAAAACGCTGTTCAGACTAATGTGCGCAAGCACGATGCTACTGGCTGTGCAAAGTGTTAGCCAGGCGCAGACAAACGAAATAGTAACAGAAAAAGCCACACTGCAGGTTGAGACGATAACCGATGGCCTGGAAAATCCCTGGGGACTGGCATTTTTAGCTGACGGTAGAATGTTGGTTACAGAGCGTGCCGGACGTTTACGTTATGTCAGCGTGGATGGCAGCCTGAGTGAGCCGATAACAGGATTACCGGACATTACGGTAGCTGGTCAGGGTGGTTTACTTGATATTATTCTGGATCCCGGTTTTGCTGAAAATAACCAAATATTTTTCAGTTTTAACGAGCCGGGTCAAAACGGCAGCAGTACGGCAGTGGCCAGAGCCACATTGACCGGTAATACTCTTACCGATGTTCAGGTGATTTTCAGTGCACAACCCAAGATTGAAAGTCGCCATCACTTTGGTGGTCGTTTAGTATTTGCCACTAACGGTGACCTGTTTATCACCCTGGGTGACCGCGGTAGCCGCCGCGATGATGCCCAGACTCTAACCACTCACCATGGTAAAGTGGTGAGAGTTCAAACGGACGGCAGACCGTCGGTGTTGAATCCTTACCTGCAGCAGGAAAATGCGCTTGCTGATATCTGGTCTTATGGTCACCGGAATATTCAGGGTGCAGCCTTGCATCCAGAAACCGGTCAGCTCTGGACTCATGAGCATGGTCCACAAGGCGGCGATGAAATAAATATTGCCCGGGCTGATGTTAATTATGGCTGGCCAGTCATTACCTACGGTGAAGAATATGGCGGTGGTAAGATTGGTAAAACCGAGCAAGCAGGATTGATGCAACCATTGCACTACTGGGTACCTTCTATTGCGCCCAGCGGGATGACATTTTATACGGCCGAGCTGTTTAGATCGTGGCAGCAAAACCTGCTGGTAGGATCACTGAAGTTTGGTCAACTTGTCAGGCTGGAGTTAAAAGACGAAGCCGTTGTTCATGAGGAACGTATCATGATTGGCCAGCGGATCCGTGATGTCAGACAAGGCCCGGACGGTGCTATTTATTTATTAACCGATCAGAAGAACGGTCAAATTTTACGGGTATCACCTAAAAAATAACAGGATGTCTGCTTTGCTTTGTTTAAAACCTTTAGCTACCGCCAGCTTGCTGGCGGTATTTTTTAATTCTTCAGCTATTTCTGCCGATGAGTCCGTTGAAATTATTGTGGTCACTGCCACCAGTGAGCGTCAGAGTTGGCTAACGAGCCCGGCGAGTGTTGATATCAGTGACATCCCGCAATCGGGCCTGCTGTTTGACAGCGCCCAGCTATTGCAGGGCATACCGGGTGTGCAAGCTGATAGCAGAGCTAATTTTGCCCAGGACACCCGCCTCAGTGTTCGGGGATTTGGTAGCCGAAGTCCTTTTGGGATCAGAGGTATATATCTGCAACAAGACGGTATTCCGCTCAGTGCTCCAGACGGCCAGGGCCAACTCGCTAGTGTCTTGCTTGATAACGTCCAGAGTATTGAGGTATTGCGTGGTCCGTTAGCAGTGCTTTACGGCAATGGCGCCGGTGCCGTTATCTCGTTAAGCAGCCGTCAACCAAGCCAAAGCACGCTGGCAACCAGTATTGCGATGAGTGAGCACCATCAACAGCAACAAATTAACCTTGCGGCAGTAGACGATAAACAAAGCCTGCAACTTGCATTAAAACAGTTTAAAACCGATGGCTACCGGCCGCATTCAAGTGCCGAAAAAGATCAGCTGCAAATTAACTGGCACCGGCAATTAGCCAATACCCTGCAATTGCACTTACGTTACGACTGGTCGTACGATCCCTATCTGCAAGACCCGCTTAGTTTAAGCCCAGCCCAGTGGCGGGAGGACTCTCGGCAAACTCTGGCTGCTGCGGAGCTATTTGATACTGAAAAATCTGTCAAGCAACGCCAGGCCAGTGTCAGTTTAACTGGTGAGGGTGACTCCCCTTTTCAAGTTGGCCTATGGCAGGGCCAACGTGATATCAACCAGCGGTTGCCATTTCCGGGCTCTGCTATTACATCGTCTGGCGGCGAAGTTCTGTTGAACCGACAGTACCATGGCCTGAAAGGCCAATACCAATTTACGTTATCCGATAACATTAACGCGGTGATTGGCGGCAGCGCGGTGCAGACAGATGATCGACGCTTTGGATTTATTAATAACTTCGGACAGCGAGGTGATCTGCGCCGGGACGAAGATAACCAGGCCAGAAATATTGACGGCTTTATCCGACTAAACTATCAACCTACTGCTGCAGTTAACTGGCACGGCGGTTGGCGCTACTCCGATTTGGCCTATCAGATAACAGACTATTTCACCGAAGGCGAGAACCCCGATGATAGTGGAGATCGCAATTACTATCAGCAAGCCTATGCTCTGGGCGTTAGCTGGCAGCTAAACCAGCAACTAGCCTGGTTTGCCAGTGCTGGTACCGGATATGAAACGCCTACCCTTGCTGAGCTGGCATACAGCCCAACGGGCGGCATCAACCTGCAACTGGCTGCCAGCACTAACCAGCAATGGGAAACTGGCTTAAAATGGCAAAATAACCAACAACGCCTTAGTTTAAGTGTGTTTACTATTGCGACTGACAATGAAATTATTGCTCAGAATAGCGTAGGTGGTCGCACCAGTTTTGCTAATGTCAGTGAAACAAGCAGGCTGGGACTGGAGTGGCAATGGCATTATCAACTGTCAGCGCACTGGCGCTCGGAGCTTTCAGGCCATATGTTGCAAGCAGAGTTTGACGAGGGTCAGAGAGCTGGTAAGCAATTACCTGGTGTAGCGGCTGCCGAAGTGCAGTGGCAATGGCGGTATAGCCCCCGTCTGGCGATACCATTGCAAATAAGTCTGCAAAGCCATTATCGTAGCAAGGTGTATACGGATGATAACAACAGTGATGCCGCACCAGCGGCCATCTATTTCAGTGCCGCGGTTAACAGTCAGCAACAATACCAGCATTGGCAGTTTATGCAGTGGCTTAGCCTGAATAATATTACCGACAAACGCTATGTAGGTGCAGTGGTCGTTAATCAGGGAAATGGCCGATCTTTTGAACCTGCAGCAGGCCGTGAATTAGCCGCTGGGGTTACCGTCAGCTATCTGTGGTAAACGGTGCTGGCCCTGCTATCACATAGCTTGTGTGCAGGGCCAGGACCTTTGAACCCCTCAGATAGAGCCCGCCTGAGATTCACTCGTTTGGTCAGAGGGTGGATGCACCCTGCTCGACCAGGCTTTAATCGTTGCCTTTACCAGTGATGCCAGCGGAATAGCAAAGAAGATCCCCCAGAAACCAAATAAACCACCAAAAAACAACACGGCAATTATGATAAATACCGGATTAAGATCAACAACTTCAGAAAACAATAATGGCACCAGGACATTGCCATCTAAGGCCTGAATAATAGCGTAAGCCAGCATAAGATAGCCAAATTCTGCGGTAAGGCCCCATTGAAACAATGCCACCAGGGCAATCGGTAAGGTCACTAATGCGGCGCCAATGTAAGGCACCAGCACCGAAAAGCCGACACACACGGCAAGCAACAAAGCATAGTTCAGACCAAACAAGGTGAAGACAACATAACTGACCGCGCCGACAATCAATATCTCCAGAATTTTACCCCGGATATAATTCATAATCTGACCGTTCATTTCGTTCCAGACCTGGCTAATCAGCTTGCGCTCAGTGGGAAGCAGCTCGACAAAGCTTGCGCTTAATGAGGCTTTGTCTTTAAGCATAAAAAATACCATCACCGGTACTAGCACCAGATAGATAAGCACTGCGACGACATCGAATATCGAGGCAAGGGACAATGACAGAATTTCCCGGCTGAACGTCATCAATCGCTCATCTGCGGTTTGAATCATCAGGTAGATTTGCTCAGCACTGACAATACCCGGAAATAGCTCTGGCAGTTCCAGCAGATAGGTCTTGCCGGAGGCTATCATACTGGGTAAATCTTTTGCCAGGTTCCGTCCCTGTGCCCAGGCTGCCGGTATAATTGACATAACTATCAAGGTTATAATTGAAATAAATGTTATAACCACCACGGTGGTGCTGATGGTGCGGCTGCAGCCCAGCCGACTTAAACGCGCTACCGGCCATTCCAGTAAATAGGCGAAAGCAATTGCAACCAAAACTGGTCCAAGCATGCCACTTAGCCAGTAAATGGCCAGGAATCCCAAAAACAGCGTTAAAAACAGCGTTACCACTTGAGGATCCGAAAACTTATTGGTATACCACTTCTTTAACCAATCGAGCATAGCGCCACTCCAACCCTTTACAAACAATAACAACGTAGTGGCTCAGTATAACTAACTTGAAACAAATTTTGTGGCTTATCTGTCAGACCTACAGCTGAATATGCTAAATTGCGTTAGTTTCCGGGCGAGTACGCCAATTGCGCAATTATGCACCAGTCAGCTACTTACTTTTGAACTAATACTGCAGTTAACAGACCAATTATGCAGCTAACATCATCATCTGACAGTAAAACCGGGGCAGTATGTCATATCAAGCAGTCCAGCAATTTTTTATAGGGTGCATCGCCAGTATCAGCCTGCTGGTCAGCCCTGCCATCGCCCAATCAGGTTTACCTGATATTGGGGGCAATGCGTTTTCAACCATCACACCTGAAAAAGAGAAGCAACTGGGCGATGTTTTAATGCGCCAAACTCGTGGTAGTTTGCCGATGGTTTATGACCCACTGCTAGACGAATATATTAATGATTTAGGCAACCGCTTAGTTGCCCGGGCCAACGACGTTAAATTCCCTTTTAAGTTTTACTGGGTTAATAACAAAAACATCAATGCCTTTGCAACGTTAGGTGGCAATATTGCCTCGCATACCGGTACGTTAGCAGTCTCAGAATCTGAGAGCGAATTTGCTTCAGTTATGGCCCATGAAGTTGCCCATGTCACCCAACGCCACATTGCCCGTTTTGTTGAAGCACAAAATCAGCGCGCCCCCGTATCGTTGGCTGGTATTTTGGGTGCAATTGTACTGGCAACGGTTAATCCTGAGGCGGGGATGGCTGCAATGATGGCAACGCAGGGTGCTGCTCAGCAAAGTGCGATTAATTTTACCCGTGGTAATGAGCAGGAAGCAGATCGGATCGGTATGAAAATTCTGGCAGACTCTGGTTTTGATCCTTACGCTGTACCTGAATTCTTTTATAAGCTCACTCAGCAAAGCCGCTTTGTTAATCAGCAACTGGCTTTCTTACAAACTCACCCTTTATCCCAGGCCAGGGTCAGCGATACCCGTTTGCGGGCAGAGCAATTTGAAAAACGTTATGTGCCAGACAGTCAGGATTACATTCTCAGCAAAACAAGGGTATTAGCCCGATATCATTATCAAACCAGTGAAACGGTAGCATTCTTCCAGCAGCGGCTAAGTCAGCCTGGAGGCAACACCAGAGCCAATCTCTATGGTTTGGCGCTTGCTAAACTTGATAACAGCCTGTTTGCTGATGCCCAGAAAATTATTGAAGAATTACTGCAGCAAGAACCACATAATTTATATTATGTCGATGCCTACACCGATATTTTGCTTGGCCAAAATCAATTTACCAAGGCACTGGAAATGCTGGAGCAAGAATATTTGATCAGGCCTAATAACCAGGTCGTTACCATTAATTACGCCAATGCAGCCATTAAAGCCGGTAGTTACCGCCTGGCAATTCACTTACTGCGTAATTTACTGTACTACAAAAGCGACAATATTCTGGCTTACGATTTATTGTCTGATGCGTATAAAAAGCTCGAAGATTATCCTAAATATTATGAAGCCCGGGCAGACTTATACTATCAACTGGCAAATTACCCGAAGGCCATTGATGATCTGAATGAAGCCCTTAACCATATTGGCGAAAAATCCCGCCTTGAAAACAGACGGGTTGAGGCTAAAAAACAACAACTTCAAGCCGAATTTGACCGTCTGAAGCAAATGTAAGCAGGTTTGCCTCTGACACATTTGCAACGTTAAACCAATATTGTCAGTTAATGGAAGGTTTATGATTATGATTTATCACAATCCCCGCTGTTCAAAAAGCCGTGAAGCGTTAGCGTTGTTGCAACAACATAATGCACAAATTACAGTAGTGGAATACCTGAAGACACCACCTACTGCAGCAGAGTTGACTGCAATCTTAATGAAGCTGAATATCTCGGCCAGAGAATTACTGCGTAGCAAAGAAGAAGAATACCGTAGTTTGCAACTGCATAATCTGGCGTTAACCGAGCAGCAACTGATTAATGCCATGGTAGAGCATCCTAAGCTGATTGAACGACCGATTGTTGTCAAGGGTGATCGAGCCGCTATTGGACGCCCTCTCAGTAATATAAGCGCGCTCCTCTGATGAGCGCTCAGGTTCTGGTACTGTATTACTCAAAACATGGTAGTGTGGCCGCTCTGGCTGAAAAGATAGCGATTGGCATCGCCCAGGCAGGCGCTACAGCGGTTGTCCGAAGCATTGCTGGTTTTGACAAAGAGGCGCAAGGCCGGCATCCGTCGGTAACGCAGGCGGACCTCAGTCAATGTGATGGCTTGGCCTTTGGTAGTCCTGTCCGTTTTGGTAATATGGCGGCAGAAGCAAAAGCATTCTGGGACAGCACAAGCAGCATTTGGCTCAAAGGTGAGTTAATTAACAAAGCCGCTGGCGTTTTCACTTCATCAGGCAGTATGCACGGTGGCAATGAAGCGAATCTGTTAAGTATGATGTTGCCACTGCTCCATCACGGTATGGTATTAATGGGGATCCCATACGCTGAGCCGGAGTTGCACAATACTCAAACCGGTGGCACGCCTTATGGCCCTACTCACATTAGCGGGTTGCAAGGCAATACTAAACTAAGTGTTGATGAACAACGGTTGGCTGTCGCTTTTGGTAAGCGCCTGGCTCAATTAAGTATGTCCTTAAAATCTGCAGGATTTGATAAATCATGATTGAACATGCTGAAGTGGCCATGGCGCCACGAACAAAAACCTATCTTGCGCTGGCACGGCTTGGTTATTGGGGTTTATGGCTGCTGATACCACTATGGCTGCTCTGGCTCGCACCTGCCACTTATGGCAGCACCAGTCAGGTAACAGGCAATAAATTAATCAGCACAGCTTTGCTTTGGCTACCGCTATGGCTGCCAATGTATGGCATCATTAGAGGTAAAGCCTATACTTTTGCCTGGGCTAATTTTATCGTGATGATTTATTTTTTACACAGTTTAACTAACTTATGGGTTAGCAGCGGCCTATATCAGTTGCTGTCGCTGATTGAGCTGGTGCTGGCATCAATCATGTTTATCGGCTGTACCTATTTTGCCAGGTATCGCGGCATAGAACTCGGTTTAAAAATCCCTAAACTTAAAGACGACCCACGTCAGTAATTGCAAGTGGCTGTCATTATTCGACCCGCTCGCCCTTATAACGGCGCAATTGCCGATCAATAAACTGGTTATCCACCAGGGTATGCAGGCCTTCTAGTAATCTAGCAGCAAGCTTAGGATTAAAACGGCTGATAGCACAATATACTGATGGAGGGGTCGACCAAAGAGGATCGGCAGCAAAGTTACCCGGCCCACCATTGGCCATAAAAAAATAATAAGACAGGTCTACACTCATTACCGCGTCTAATCTGCCCTGCTCCAGACGCTTCAGGTTACTTTCCAGGGTATGTGCGTCGTCCCGGATAACATCTCCCAGAGCAAACACCTGTTCAAGCTCTGGATAGGTAAAACCACGGGTGGTTCCCACCCGCTTGCCTACCAGATCAGGCAAGGCGATAATAGGCGAGCTGTCGGCCCGGCGAATAAACAGCTGCTGAGTTGCGAACAACGGTGGGCTCCAATGATAAACATCTGGCTCTGCCACCCAATCCGGATTAAGAAAACACGCGACATCAACCTGACCCGACTCTAACCAGCCTTCAATTCTGGCTCTGGGTAAATCGAGATACTGAATTTCAAGCTTACTTAATAACGCCAAGGCGTCCAGAATATCTTTACTTAATCCGGCACTCAACTTACCTGCATCATCAAATATGGCATAGGGCGGCGTATTGGTATCACTGACCGCTGCTCGCAGTACTGTTTGCTCCGCGGCAGCGGCGCTGAAGCCCATCGCCACGAGTAATAATATTATGCTGGCACATTGACGCAGGTTTAATTGCATAAGATCCTTTGAGCAGCGCTCGTAATAATAGCGTCGATCTTAAATTTATCACGAAATGTTAAAATAGCCAGCAAACCCAGTCTGAGATAAATTTTGCCACTGCCGATCTGATAAACCGTGCAGGCCGTATCATTAGCTAAGTTAGCAATAAGCGGTAGTCAATTGCAGTATGAGTAAACAATTAGCATTATTCCCATTGAGCAGCTTCATTTTGCCTGGCGGTAAAATGCGTTTGCGGGTATTCGAAAAACGTTATATCAGACTGGTAAAAGAAGCTGGACTTGGCAAACGTAGTTTCGCCATGGCATTGCTTAATCCGTTTGTTAGTCAACACCATCGTGACCGTATTTTGCCATTGGCAACGGAAGCGGTAATTGATGATTTTGAACAACTTTCAGATGGTTTACTGGGCATTACGGTCAGAGGCATACGCCGGATAGAAATTATGGACCGCTGGCAGGAAGAGGATAATTTAAATGTTGCTACGGTGACTGAACTGAGCAGCTGGCCAGAAACCCGTTTAAGTCAGCGCTATCCTGATTTAGCCAAGTCGTTCTTGCAGTTACTGGCAGACTATCCGCAACTGCAACAACTCTATCCGGAGCCTGAGCTTGATAACGCAAGCTGGCTGGCATCGCGCTGGCTGGAACTAATGCCGATTCAACCAGGCTTAAAACAGAAGCTTTCTGCAGAGCAGGACCCTTTTGTTTGTCTGGATAACCTGCAACATTGGCTGGAGCATAATTCCTAGCGTTATGTCACCCATCTGACGGCGCAGCCACTAATCGCTACTCAATCCCAATATATTTATGTACTTGCACACTCAAGCGCCAATTATGTTTTTTACAGTAGGCAATGGCCAGTGCAGTCGCTTTTGCCTGTTGACTGATTGGCTGCAGATAAATCAACTTTTTACTGAGATCCGTTTGCTCCAGCAGCTGCTGTAGCTCAACCACGTGTTTATCCATTGCCACCGGGTGCTTAATTTCATCCGCCCGGTTCAGGGCACTTTGCAATACCTTGTAGCCGCCTTTCATATTTACTTTTGGTGAAACGGTTACCCAGCTTTGCGATGGGACTAAAATTTCAAAGGTGCCGCTGGTTTCAATCTGGGTCTGATAACCTGCATCGTGTAGCGCAGTGCACAGCGGGTTCAAGTCATACATACAGGGCTCACCACCGGTTATCACTACATGTTTCGCCAGGTAACCATTTTCCTGAAATAGCGCCAGCAACTGCTCTGCACTAAGCTCGGTCCACTGTTCCGTTTCAGCCGTTTTTGCCATAACGGTTTTAGGTGTTACCTGCAAATCAGAGTTAATCGCCCAGGTATGTTTCGTATCACACCAGGAGCAACCGACCGGACAACCCTGCAGCCGGATAAAAACAGCAGGCACTCCGGTAAAGCTGCCTTCACCCTGGATCGTTTCAAATATTTCGTTAACCTTATATTGCAAGCCGCGGGTTCCTTAATGACAAGCAGGTGATCTGACCGCCATGTTCAAGTACAATGCGCGGCCTGTTTACCCGCTATTATACAGAGAGAGATAAAGATGAGCCAAAAAGTTGTGGTTATTTATTCAGGTGGTATGGATTCATTCACCATACTGCACAAAGCGGTAGCGGCCGGCCATGACGTTTATGCTTTGTCTTTCAATTATGGTCAACGCCATGTTAAAGAGCTTATCTGTGCCGCTGATGTGTGTAAAGAGCTGAATATTAACCATAAAATCGTTGATATTTCAGCCATTAATCAGCTAATTAGTGGCTCCTCGCTGACCAGCGACATTGATGTGCCGGAAGGGCACTATGCCGCCGATAATATGAAATCAACCGTGGTGCCCAACCGCAATATGATTTTGCTATCATTGGCGGTAGGTTATGCCGACTCAATTGGCGCGCGCGCCGTCTATTACGGTGCTCATTCCGGTGATCACTTTATTTATCCGGATTGCCGGCCCGAATTCGTCCAGAAAATGAATGATGTCTGCCAGATTGCCAACTACCAGCCGGTCGATATTGTTAGCCCCTACTTATATCAGACTAAAATTGAGATTTTAGCCGATGGCCTCGCCATGGATCTCGACTACAGCAAAACCTGGACTTGCTATAATGGTCGCGATAAAGCCTGCGGCAAGTGCGGCTCCTGTCAGGAACGCTTAGAAGCGTTTAACCTGAATAACGCTACAGATCCCCTGCCCTACGAATAATATCAGCGGTAAATTCAGTAAAAACTGATCCAGAGCCACCGCTAACAACATAGTGGTTATATGATAGAGCAAAGCGGCCTTGTGGCCGCTTTTCGCGTCTTTATAATGGCACGACTTTTTTTGGCTAAACCAACAATTTTCTGGTGGTAAATCATGTTTGCATTCTGGTTTGCAATCCCTTTCTGGCAACGGGTATTAGGTGCGTTAATTCTTGGCGTCCTGACAGGTGTTACGCTTGGAGAAACCGCGACGTTATTTAAACCCTTAGGCACCCTGTTTATAAATGCCATACGCATGTTAGTGGTGCCATTGGTATTGTTTGCGCTGATCACCAGCATTACCTCTCTGGCTGACAACCAGAAAATGGGGCGGCTGGCCGGCAAAACTATTGGCTTATTTCTGTTTACTGCCTTTGTTGCCAGCTTAATTGGTTTAACGGTCGGCAGCTTAGTGAACTGGGGTGATGCGCTACAACTCACCGCGAGCGAAGTCCGTGAGCGTGTCATTCCACCCGTTGCTGATGTGATTACCAATTTAATTCCTACTAACCCGATAGCGGCTCTGGTGAACGGCAATGTGCTGCAGATTATTGCATTTGCCAGCCTGGTCGGTATTGCCATTAATGTGGTGGGTGAGAAAGCCGATCCGATGAAAAAAGTGGTGCATGCCGGCGCACAAATTATGTATCAGATCACCCGCATGGTCATGCAATTAACCCCCTTTGGTGTATTTGGTTTAATGGCCTGGGCGGTTGGTAACTTTGGCTTAGCCACCTTGCTGCCCTTAAGTACGTTTATTATTGCGATCTACATCGCCTGCCTTATTCATATTGTTGTGGTGTATGGCGGCTTGGTTAAACTATTTGGCGGCATGGGCATGCGCCAGTTTTTCAAAGCCGTGTTACCCGCCCAGCTGGTCGCATACAGCAGTGCCAGCAGCTATGGTACTTTACCAGTGAGCCATAAGGTGGTTACCGAAGACTTAAAGGTGTCCGCCAGCTATGCCAGCTTTGTGCTGCCGCTGGGTGCCACCATTAATATGGATGGGTGTGGCGGTATTTTTCCGGCAATAGCGGCTATTTTTATTGCACATATTTATGGCATTGAGCTCGACTCGCTGGACTATGTATTGATTGCTGGCACCGCAACTCTGGCGTCATTAGGTACTGCCGGCGTGCCAGGTACGGCGATGGTGATGTTAACGGTTACCCTCAGCGTGGTTGGTTTACCGCTGGAAGGTATCGCCTTTATTGCAGCGGTCGATCGCATTATAGATATGATGCGCACGGCCACCAATGTTACCGGTGACACTATGGTAGCTTTAGTTGTCGGTCGCTCAGAAGGGTTGGTAACCGAACACCGTGCAGCAGCTTCAGCCTATAACTGACATTTTCGGGTTTAGAATGTTTTCCTCAGCAGCATTGCTGCTGAGGCTAAATCCGCAGGCTTATACCGTAAACAAACTTGAATGTAGCTGCTTTACCACAGCAGGAGCATCCGCATCTTGTACTAAAAAACACAGGTTATGCTTGGAAGCACCGTGACAAATAAGCCGCATGTTAATCCGCTCCAGCGTCTTAAACAGCTCGCCGGTAATGCCTTTGCTGCTGTGCAAATGGTTACCGATAACCGCCACCAGGCTTAAGCCCTGTTCGACCACAACATCACAAAACGCTCGTAGCTCAAGCAATGCTGGCTCTACTGCGTGACTAAAGGCGCTGGTCATGCCACCCTCATCTAACGTCAGCGCCACACTAATTTCTGAGGTGGTGACTAAATCGACCGAGATTTGATGCCGGCTTAAAATATCAAATACCCGGGCTAAAAAACCCGCAGCATGCAGCATGTCAGGGCTTTTTACGGTAATAAGTGTTTGTGATTTACGCAGGGCAATAGCCCGGTAAGGTGGCCGTTGTTGCACCTCTTTGGCTATCCAGGTCCCACCTGCGTCGGGCTCGCGGCTTGAGCCAACAAAGACGCCGATATTGCGGCGCATGGCCGGAATAAGCGTGGCAGGATGCAGAACCTTGGCACCAAAAGTGGCCATCTCTGCTGCTTCGTCAAAGCTGATTTCTTTGATACAACGGGCCTGATCGGTTAAGCGTGGGTCGGTGGTAAATATGCCCACTACATCAGTCCATATTTGCACAGTACTGGCTTGTAAGGCTTCTGCCAGCAAAGCTGCACTATAATCTGAACCACCACGACCCAGCGTGGTGGTCTGCTCAAACTCGTCCTGACCAATAAAGCCCTGAGTAACAATACATTGCTCGGCAATTAATGGTTGCAAATGCACTTCGGCCAGTTGTGCAATCTGCTTTATTTGTGGCTCGGCCCGGCCAAAGCGGCTGTCGGTGCGCATAATACGGCGAATATCAAAACATTGCGACGCTGCGCCGCGCTCAAGCAATACCTGACTGAATAAAGCCGAGCTTAAACGCTCTCCAAATGACTGAATAAGATCTTTGTGAGCACTGCTGTACACGGCACCGCCGTTTTCAATCAGACCCTTGAGTTCGCCCAGCAGCAACTCAATATCCTGAGCAACTTGCTCAGGATGGTTCAACTGGTTCAGTACCGCCAGGGTAATCGTTTCGATACCGGCGTAAGCGTCATAGCGCTCGGTAACCAGGTTAGTTTTAGTAATGTCGACAAGTAGATTAGTAACGCCGGAACTGGCGCTAACCACCACAACACGAATGGCATTGTCGGCCAGGACAATGTCGGCACAACGGGACATAGCGGCAAAATCGGCAACGCTGGTACCACCGAATTTGGCAATAATAAGATTGGACAAGGGTGTCTCTCCTTACAAAGAAAATAAGCAGAGCATGGCTTTTGCTAATTGCAGCAAAACGGAAATAATTACAGACCGTTGCTATCGATAACAAAGGCCAGAAGCTCTCCACCAAACAAACAGGTGACAGTCGGCAGGATTCAGCCTGCCCGACCGAAAATACGCTTCACTATATAGCATACTTTCTCGGCGTTAATCCCCCTTGCCCGCGCTGCGAAGTATAGTCTTCTGTCACGGGTTACCTGGTTAACGCACCTCTTCTGGTCTATCAGATATGATTGACGGCGGCCACTTTAACTCGTTAGCCGCCGGATAGCAATAGCCTTGTAGCCGTCTATCAGCTTGGCGCACGTCTACCGATTGTCATCGGTTATAATGCGCAGCATGATAACAGCAATAACTGAATACTGCCTTAGTAAGGATAACTTTAATTAACTGTATTGGTTGTTAATATGTCTAATCAGCTCCATAAAAGCGTCCATATCTTTTTCGTTCTGGGCGTCGCTGTGCCATTTATGATGAAACCCCAGCGTCAGCTGTACCTTGGCTGATTGGAAATAGACTTCGTAGCCGTCAAAGCCCTGACTTACCGTCAACCCGTCCAGAGTAAAGCCGGCCCCATGATCAGTGTCTACCGCTTTGCCATTTTTTTCTACTTTAGCGTAGACATTTAACAGCAATTTACCATCAAGTTCATTTTGCATAGTCAGCCTTTTATTGCAGATTATTCTAAGGTTGGCTTTTAGCATAGCAGCTAAAAGCCATTGGTTTGATGAGTTTACGCAATGCGGGTATAGTACGGTTGTCTTAAAAGGAGAAAAAAATGCTAAAGACGCTTATTGCTGCCACTTTGCTCGTTAGCCTGGGGACCAGTGCCAACATTGTTCAGGATGCGCCATTAGTCTCTATCGATACCCATGATGCTTATTTCAGTAGCCTTAAAGCACTTTGCGGTAAGGCTTTTGCAGGCAAGATAGCGGTAGACAACCCACCGGCTCCCGGGTTTGAAGGTGCGTTAATTATGCATGTACGCAAATGCACCGACAGCCAGCTACAAATTCCGTTTCATGTTGGTGATGACCATTCCCGTACCTGGATTATCACTAAAACCGGCTCGGGTTTAACCCTGAAACATGACCATCGCAATGCCGATGGCAGTCATGATGAGCAAACCATGTATGGCGGCCAGACCTTGGATGCTGGCTGGGCCAATGCCCAGTCGTTTCATGCTGATCAGTACTCAAAAGAACTGTTTACGGCGCGGGGGATCCCGCAGTCTAATACCAATATCTGGCAGATGTTTATTTACCCTGAAAAATTCAGCTATCGGCTGATCCGGGAAGGCCGGGAGTTTCGGGTTGATTTTGACCTGACACAGTCTGTTGCTTTACCGCCAACGCCCTGGGGCTATGCTGACTAGCATTATTACTATAAAACTAAAAACAACCTTGGAAAACTGGAGCTACTATGAAAACGACTGCAAAGTTTTCACCATTATTTATGATCCTGGCAGGCGCACTTACGCTGAGCGCTTGTTCCAAACAACCGGCAGCACCGATTAACGACAGTCAGGCTGAACCCGAAGCCACTGCTGAACTGGTGGATACCGAGTTTAACCCTCGCTTAGGCGAATATATTAAAACTCTGGCCTCAGATGAGTATCAGGGCCGGGCCCCTGCAACCAAAGGCGAAGAACTGACCGTCGCCTATCTGGAACAACATTTTAAGCGGATTGGTTTAAAAGCCATCGACGGCGACAGCTATAAGCAGCCGGTGTCGCTGGTCCAAATAGATCCGAAGCAAGTTTCAGATATGAGCCTAAGTGGTAAAAATCTGCCTGAAAGCTTTAAATATCGGGACGAAATGATCGCCTGGACCACCCGGGTTACCGATCAGGTAAGTGTAGAAGAAAGCGAAATGGTTTTTGTTGGCTATGGCATCGTGGCCCCAGAATACAACTGGAACGATTACGAAGGCCTCGATGTAACAGGGAAAACCGTGGTGATGTTCGTTAATGACCCAGGTTATGCCACTCAGGATCCGGAATTGTTTAATGGTAATGCCATGACCTATTACGGCCGCTGGACATATAAATTTGAAGAAGCGGCTCGTCAGGGTGCGGCGATGGCACTGATTATTCATGAAACCGCACCAGCCAGTTATGGTTGGGGGGTGGTTGCCCATGGCTCGCCAATTAAATTTGATCTGGTCAATGAAAACAAAAACATGGACCGGGCCAAAGTTGAAGGCTGGCTGACGACTGAATCTGCCGAAAAATTGTTCGCCAATGCCGGTACCGACGTAGCCACCATGCATAAAAAAGCACTGGAGCCGGATTTTAGCCCGGTACTACTGAATGCTAAAGCCTCAGTTACGGTCAATAATAACCTGCGCGAACTGACCTCCAGCAACGTGGTGGGTTACATTGAAGGCAGCAAATACCCGGATGAATACGTGCTGTATATGGCGCACTGGGATCATCTGGGTATGGATTTTTCCAACCCTGATAACAAAGTATTTAATGGTGCTCAGGACAATGCCAGCGGCACCGGCGCGGTTATTGCGCTGGCCGAACACTTTGCGAAACAGCCGCAACCCGAGCGTTCCATTGCCTTTGTATTGGTAACAGCAGAAGAGCGTGGTTTACTAGGCTCCGCCTGGTATGCCGCCAACCCGGTATTCCCGCTGGAGAAAACCGCTGCGGCCATTAATATGGACGTGATGAACATGTATGGGCCGATGAAAGACATGGTGATTGTGGGTCTGGGTAATACTGATGTTGAAGAAATTCTGGTAAAATATACTGAGCAGCAAGGCCGCTATGCTGTGCAGGAACCGAATCCCGAAGCAGGCATTGCTTATCGCTCAGATCATTTTAACTTATCGAAAAAAGGCGTACCTATTCTGTATGCAAAAGGTGGCAATGACCACTATCAGCAAGGTGCAGAATGGGGTGCGGCACAACGTGCTGAATATAACCGCTGCTGTTACCACAAAGTACAGGACGAATGGCGTGCTGATTTCGACTTGCGCGGTGCCCAGCAAGATTTATTTCTGTACTACCGGGTAGGCAATGAGCTGGCCAATAGCCGACAGTGGCCAAACTGGTATGAAGGTAATGAATTCCGTGCTATCCGCGATGCCTCAGCTGGCGCCCGTCAGTAAAAACAAAGCGATGGTGTAATTCGTTAAACAAAGGGCAGCCAAAAGGTTGCCCTTTTTTCAAGGTATTACTGGTTATTCTCTTCTTAGCCAGCTAATTTGCTAATTCAGAACTTATTCAGATAGGGTTATCTACATTACTGATCATTGATCTTAGTGAATAACTTTATTCTGGCTGCTACGGACATGCGATGCGACGTTTTTTAAAAGCACTGCTCATTTTAATTATCGGCT
This sequence comes from Arsukibacterium sp., assembly GCF_041616895.1. Taxonomy (GTDB): domain Bacteria; phylum Pseudomonadota; class Gammaproteobacteria; order Enterobacterales; family Alteromonadaceae; genus Alishewanella. The sequence goes on along the minus strand of NZ_JBFJPY010000024.1, from coordinate 5,447 downwards.
TACCAGTCATGGCAGCCGCAGCTTATTGGTACTTGCAGCAAAATATCGCGGCCGCGGGAGTTAGTCAGCTGCAGCTGGATTTCAACCGACTCACCCTGCACAGCGCCTCTTTTCACCGCGTCCGGTTTCAGCTGCAGCAAGACGGCGCAATGCATCAGGTTGATTTGCAGAATGTCGATATCCGTTGGCGATGGCCACGTGCTTTTAAACCACAACTGCAATATATTGAGCTGGGCCGGGGTAAGGTTATCGTTGGCAAACCAACTCAGCCTGCAACAGCAGATGCCGCCAGCCCCCTGCTTATACCTGGCCAGTGGCAACTACCAGATTGGTTGCCAGAGCATATCAAACTTGCCGATACCGAGCTTGTGCTACCCTGCCCGGCCGGCCAGTGCCCACTGCACTTGACCGGTTATTTACGCTACCACGCCAGCCAGCCTCAGCAAATATCCGGGGAAACAACTGCTGCAGCAGATAACGCCCCCCCAGCTTATTGGCAAAGCCAGTTTATTATTAGCGAGTTGCAACCGCCCGAGCCTGATAACGCCAAGCTGTTTATCGACTTGCGGTATCAGCCGACACCCCAACCGTCACTGGAATTAACAGTGCAACAAGCCCAGCAGCTGGGGTTAAGTTTAAAACAGCATATTGACCCTGACAGCCTGCAAGCCATGACTGAGCTGGTGTTAGCCGTTTCCCCGCCCTCACCGGCCAACCAGCGTTTATTGCAACAATGGGGAGTAAGGATACCCGAAGCCTGGATTGCTCAGTTTCAGCAACCGGTGCAACTTTACAGCAAACTGAATTGGCAGCTACCTGCGGATGGCGATCTTAGTAAACTACTAAGTAGCCATGATGTTGATGGTTTACTGATTGCCCGTGCACCCGACCCGTTTTATCTGCCGCAGCTCGGACTGATAAAAGGTGAGATCAACGTTGCGTTAAGTTTGAAAAACCAGCTGGTTGAACAGTGGAAACTCAATGGCAATGCCACCATCAGTGAACTGGAACTACCCGGCGCCGTCACTGCCTACGATCTAAAGGTTAGCCCATTGCAATTGCGGCTTAGCTCTGAAACTACAACTGCAATTGACCTAGCCGCCCTGCCACTGCAACTGCAGTTAAGCAGCAGTGGTGAAAATCGCTTTGAGCTTAACAGCGATCTGAGTATTAACTTAACCGCCAGCCCCAGACTCACCATTTCCCACGCCAGTCTAAGCGCCGCGATTGCGCAGCTAACTATAGCAGATAACCCGGTTAAACTGAGTAAGGTAAAGTTTACTACCCAACTTAGCGGCTATTGGCAGACTAACGACTGGCAAATTAACCTGCAAAATGGCAGCCAGTTAAGTATGGCATTGCAGCATCCACACCTAACGATTGACGATGTAACAATCAAGTTGGCAGATACACAACTGCGCCAGACTGAGTTTCTAACCCTGTCTAGCCACGTGGATGCCAGGTTACAAAAAGTGCAGCATACTGACGCCAGTATTGACGAGCTGGTGTTAAGCATTAGTGATCTACAAGTACAACAGCGCGCTTTAGCTTCCTGGCAGTTAACCAGCAACCTCGACGCACACCTTAAAGGTATGCAGCATCCGGTGGTTAAACGGCAAAACTGGCGCTGGCAAACCAATACTGAGTTCAAGCAGCAAGCAAGTCAGGCTGCCCTGACATTGCAAGGCAGCCTGGGAAACGACAGCGGTTTCAGTATCGCCCACCAGCTCACGTGGCAAGATGGTGGGGTAAACCTGAATTGGCAGCTGGCTGACTTGTTTATGCTTGCCAGCAACCCTTTAGCCAACACGTTTACCGACTGGCCAACTTTGCTCGAATTAAACCGGGGACGGCTGGGCGGCAATGGTCAGTTAAGCTGGCGCTCAGGCAAGCTAAGCGCTGACAGTCAATTACAACTGCGCGATTTAGCAGGCATTTATGACCGCAGCTTGTTTCGGGGCGTCACAGCCAATATCGCACTGCCCCTGCAAGACCAGCAATTTGAACTGGTCACCACAGATTTAGTGATTAACCATATTAATCATGGCCTGGAGCTGGGGCCACTGCAACTAAGTGCTCAATATCAGTCAACACTAGCTGATCCAACAAAAGGAACGCTGGCGCTTGAGCAGCTGATATTACAGCTCATGGGTGGCACCCTGAGCACAACAAATCAACTACTGGATTTGTCGCAAGACACGAATCAACTGGTCCTGCAGTTAAGTCAACTGGATATTGCCCAGTTGTTACAACAGCATCCCAGTACCGACATCAAAGGCCAGGGTAAGTTATCAGGCAAGATCCCGTTAACCTTCAGCCAAAAAGGCGTTACGGTAACGGCTGGACGCGTGGCAGCTGAGGCGCCAGGTGGTAAAATTCAGTACCAATCAGCGGCCAGCAGCGGCATGGCAGCCACTAATCAAAGCATGCAAACAGTATTTCGTGCCCTGGAAGACTTTCATTTTTCGGTGCTTGCCAGTGAGGTCAGTTATGATACATCTGGTAAATTGTTGCTGGCGTTGAACTTAAAGGGATTAAACCCGGCCTTACAGCAAGGACGCGCCATTAACCTGAACATCAATCTGGAAGAGGATCTACCGGCAATGATCACCAGTTTGCAGCTTACCAATAAACTTAATGACACCATCACTAAACGGGTTCAACAATATATTAAACAAAAACAAGCGGCTGCGGCCGCTGCAGGAGAGAGAAAATGAAGTTACAACCGCTGGCTGCATTGGCAGCCTTGCTTTTGCTATCAGCCTGTACCCCCAGGGTAGAGGTGGCCTTACCCAATGAGCCGATAAACATCAATCTTAACGTGAAAATTCAGCATGAAATTTATATTCGGGTTGATAAGCAGTTAGATGAACTGTTTAGCGATGCCAGCGGTTTATTTTAAGGAGCGACATATGAAAAAATTAACCCAGTTATTCAGTATCCTGTTTTTGCTGGCATTGAGCAACCCGCTGCAGGCCATGACCTTGCAGCAAGCAATGCAAGCATTGCAACCTGCTAAAGAGCAAGGCTTAGTAGGCGAACAACCCAATGGCTACCTGGCAGCAGTAACCGGCTCAGCAGACGCCGATGCTATTGTTAAACTAATAAATGATGCCCGGCGTGCAGAGTACACCCGCTTAGCCCGGGAAAACAATATTGGTGTGGCTGAAATAGAAGCTATTGCTGGCCAAAAGGCCCTTGAGCGCACCCAACGCGGCCATTTCATTCTGATAGATGGCAAGTGGATCCAAAAACGCTGAGTTGAACCCGCTAAGTTGTCAGCCTGTCGCAGGCACGGCTGACATTAGACTTTGGTCGCATCTTTATTCTTTAGCCGCTGGTGTACTATGCTTAATTAGTCTTAGTACCCACTTCGAGGTAATTGAATGAACGCGATATTTCTGATGTTGATGGGCTTAGGCGCGATGGCGCTGGGCTATTTTGTCTACTCTAAATTTATCTGCGAAAAAATCTTTAAAGTCGATCCGCACTTTCGCACGCCAGCGCATGACATGCAGGACGGTATTGACTACGTGCCAACGAACAAATATATCCTGTGGGGCCATCACTTTACCTCGGTTGCCGGTGCTGCGCCGATAATAGGCCCCGCCATCGCGGTGATCTGGGGCTGGGTACCGGCCTTTTTGTGGGTGGTATTTGGTACTATCTTCTTCGCCGGGGTGCATGACGCGGGCGCCATTTGGGCCAGTGCCCGCAATAAAGCAAAATCGATTGGTTCGTTAACGGGTGATATCGTTGGTAACCGGGCTCGCAGCATTTTTATGATTGTGATTTTTCTGGTACTGCTGATGGTTAACGCGGTCTTTGCTGTGGTGATATCCGGCCAACTGGTTAATTTTCCCAGCGCGACACTGCCTGTCTGGGGCGCTATTATTGTGGCGTTGATTATCGGCCAGCTGATTTACCGCAAAATCATTGGCCTGTTGCTGGTGACCATTATTGGTGTGGTAGCGCTTTACGCGATGATTTATGCTGGCCCCATGTTGCCATTATCATTGCCAGACAGTATCGGCGGTTTTACCGCCCGTGAAAGCTGGATTGTTATTCTGTTTGCCTATGCCGCTATCGCGTCTTTACTGCCGGTATGGATGTTATTGCAGCCACGTGACTACATTAATGGCATTCAACTGTTTATTGGTTTAATTCTGGTCTATGGCGCAGTGCTGATCTCTGGCCCGGAAATTGTTGCCCCTGCCTTTAATACCGATGTGCCTGAGGGCACACCATCGATGATCCCATTGTTATTTGTCACCATTGCCTGTGGTGCCATTTCCGGCTTTCATGGTTTAGTATCCAGCGGCACAACGTCAAAACAATTAGATAAAGAACCAGATGTGCGTTTTGTCGGTTACTTTGGTGCTGTAGGTGAAGGCTCGTTAGCGTTAGCTGCCATTATTGCGGCTACCGCCGGTTTTGCTACCCTTGCCGACTGGCAGGCGATATATCACAGCTTTGGCCAGGGCGGTGTCTCGGCCTTTATCAATGGCGGCGCCAATATTCTGCAACAAGGAGTGGGCCTGGATACTGTGCTGGCACAAACTCTGCTAACCGTAATGGTGGTGCTGTTTGCCGGCACAACCATGGACACCGGCCTGCGCTTGCAACGCTACATATTCCAGGAATGGGGTAGTATTTATAACATTAGCTGGATGCAAAAAGCAGCGCCAGCAACCTTCCTTGCCGTTGGTTCTTGTTTATTACTGGCTTTTGGCGCCGGCGGCGGCGGTGCCGGTGGCATGCTAATTTGGCCTTTGTTTGGTACCACTAACCAACTACTGGCTGGTTTAACTTTGCTGGTAATAACCGTGATGCTGGTGAAAAAACGCCGGCCGATGTGGTATACCCTCGGACCGCTAATCTTTTTGCTGGTAATGACTACCCTGGCCTTATTAACCCAATTAAAAAGCTTTTACGACAAGGGTGATTGGTTCTTATTTACGCTGGATTTAGTGGTATTAGCTGCAGCTATTCTGGTATCTCTGGAATGCACTGCGACGCTGACCAAACAAATTAAAGCGAACAGAAGCGCACCGGCAACGGATGAAGCATGAAGCTAGATATCGTTAAGGCCTGGTTACGCCAGGCCAGTTTTTATGCTGAAGAAGCGTACAACGCCCCCTATCGCAGTGCCATAGCCCGCGCTAAACGTGAGCAGGATGATCTGTTTATGCTACTGATTTTCTCTGAAATGATGGGTGTGCCTAACCCCGCCAGTTATTACACGCTGGAATTACAACCCATCCTGCTGGAAAGGTTTCATGACTGGCATACCCGTATGGGTATGTCCCACTCGCCATTGGATAACGTCAGATGTTGTTAACCGATAAACGTTTATTGCTGGTAGGCGGCAAAGGTGGCGTGGGTAAAACCACCACCTCCTCTGCGCTGGCAGTGTTAGCCAGCCAACGCGGCAAAAAAGTGTTACT
>NZ_JBFJPY010000023.1:0-37905 GCF_041616895.1 Arsukibacterium sp. | reverse complement strand
TAAGTTACCCGGCAAACAGGCAAGTTATTCTAGCAAGTAAGTGAGTTGCTTACTTTTACTGCAACATTTTAATCAGGTAGAGCCTTATGTTTTCTCAGTTACAAACGGTTGCCACTGACCCCATTCTTGGCTTGATGGCCGAATATAAAGCCGATCCGAACCCCAATAAGGTTGATTTAGGCGTCGGTGTTTATAAAGACGAGCAGGGTCATACCGCGGTTCTTAAGTGTGTAAAAGAAGCGGAAGCGCTGCGTTTACGCCAGGAAGACAGCAAAACCTATATTGGGATGGCGGGAGACCTGAATTTTAATTCGCACATTGAGAAACTGGCGTTCGGGCCGGCTCATCAGGTGTTACTGGCCAACCGGGTGACCTCGGCTCATACCCCCGGCGGTACCGGAGCTTTACGGGTAGCCGCTGAGTTCATCAAACGCGCCAACCCTAATGCGACTATTTGGGTAACGACCCCAACCTGGGCGAATCATATTTCGCTGTTTCAGGCAGCCGGTTTAAAAGTAAAAGAATACGCGTATTACGACTACACCAGCAAAGGCCTGCAAACCGAGCAAATGTTTGCTGATTTAAATACCATTCCTGCCGGTGATGTTGTATTGGTGCATGCCTGTTGTCACAACCCCAGTGGTATGGATTTAACCTTTGAACAATGGCAACGTTTTACTGCCATTGCTAAAGAGCGCGGCTTCACTCCGCTGGTTGACATGGCGTATCAAGGCTTCGGTAGTGGCCTGGATGAAGATGCGGCTGGTCTGCGCTATCTGGCTGATAACGTGCCAGAATTGCTGTTATGCAGCTCTTGTTCAAAAAACTTTGGCTTGTATCGTGAGCGGATTGGTGCCATCAGCATCGTGGCGACAGACAGCAAAGTCGCCGAAATTGCCCGGGTTAATTTACTCAGTGTGGTTCGCAGTATTTACTCCATGCCGCCAGCTCATGGCGCTATTATTGTTGGCCATATTCTGGACAGTCAGGAGCTGACCACCTTATGGCATCAGGAACTGGCAGAAATGCGTAACCGGATTAATGACTATCGGCAGCTCATTATCGATAAGCTGGCGGCTGAGGGGGTGACAGACGATTTCAGCTTTATTACCCGTCAGCATGGTATGTTTAGCTTCTTGGGGATCACTAAGGCGCAGATCGAACGCTTAAAAGCCGAATTCAGTGTTTATATGGTCGGTTCAAGCCGGGTTAGTATTGCTGGTTTAAACCATAGCAATATCGATTACTTTGCCAAATCCGTTGCCACCGTACTCAAAGGTTAACTGTGTGCGCGTAATGCGCTTGATAACCTAAGAGCCATCGGTGAAGTGAACCCGGTCTTTCAGAACCGCTATTGTGTCCAGATAGCGGTTTTTTTATTTCAGCAAACTGCTGAACAGCTGCCTGAACTTAGCCATTTTCGGGGCTATAATAACCTGACAGTAGCCTTGCTCAGGGTTTTGCAAAAAATAACCCTGATGGTAATCTTCAGCCGGATAAAAGGTGCTGGCCGGGCTTACTTCGGTCACTACCGGCCGGGCAAATCGTTGTTCGGCGGTTAGTTCGTCAATAATAGCCTTTGCCGTTTCGGCCTGCTGGTCACTGTGGGTAAATACTACCGAGCGATACTGAGTACCGGTATCGTTTCCCTGCCGATTAAGCTGGGTAGGGTCGTGCAATACAAAGAAGATCTGGCACAATTGCTCAAAGCTAATCTGCTGCGGGTTGAAGCTAACCTGCACCACTTCGGCGTGGCCCGTAGTACCGGTGCAAATACTGCGATAGTCCGGGTTTTTCGTGTGACCACCCATATAACCGCTCAGGGCTTGCTCTACGCCTTGCAGTTGGTTAAGTGCTGATTCCAGACACCAGAAACAGCCGGCACCAAAGGTGGCAATCTCGTTGCTCATGATTACTCCGTTAAGTTAGATTGCGCTAGTAGCGATCGGGATGTCTTAGCATAACGTAAGTTGCACGATAGTGGTTTGCAAATTAGGAAAGCTTTTTATGACGGTGGCAGTAATTGGTGCCGGGATGGCAGGGGCCGCAGCGGCCAGAACACTCCATCTGGCAGGTTGGCAGGTTGAGGTATTTGATAAAGGCCGTTCAGCTGGCGGCAGAATGAGCTCGAAACGGGTTGGCGGGCATTATCTGGATTTAGGCGCCCAATACTTTACTGCCCGCAGCGACTCATTTAACGAGCAGGTAAGTCAGTGGCGCGCTGCCAACGTTGTCAGCAACTGGCCCGCGTCATGTTATCGTTTTGAGCAGGGGCAGTTGCGCCAATCAGTTGATAATACTCTTCGTCTGGTCGGCAATCCTTCAATGCAGGCGCCGGTGAAAGCCTTGTTAGCAGATATTGCCGTGCATTTAGATTGCCGGATAAGCCGGCTGAGTCTTGTTGCTGACAAAAATGGACAGACAGGTGCGGGCTGGTACTTATTTGATGAACACAATCAACGTTTTGGCCCCTTTAAAGCACTTATACTAGCGTTACCACCGGTGCAACTGCACACCTTACTGACAACTGCCGTCGCTGCTGATGACGCGGCTGACCATGAGCTTGCTCCGATATTAAACCAGTTACAGGCCCACTCCCAGGCGTTGCTGCCATGCTGGGCGGTAAATTTACAGTTGGACAGGCCAGCACCAATTGATGCCGATGCCATTTTCGTTAAAGAAGGAAATATTAGCTGGCTGGCACGACAAAATAGTAAACCGGCCAGAGATAACAAGGCAGAAAACTGGTTAGTCCATTTTAGTCCGCAATGTTCAATTTTACATTTACACGCGAAACCGACGCAGATCGCGGCGCTGGCAAAGGCTGAGCTCGAGCTGATTTTTGACCTGCCGCTAAGCGTCACTGAGGCCATCTGCCATCGCTGGTTGTATGCCCAGATTAACCCGGCGGTTTGCCCGGCCGCACCTGATTATCATCCGGGGCTTAGGCTGGCGTTTGCCGGCGATTGGTTAAAAGGGGGGCGGGTCGAAAATGCCTGGTTAAGTGGTGTGGCTGTAGCAAAGGAGATTATAACGCATGGCTGAAAATATTCTTATTATTGGTGCCAGCAGTGGTATTGGCGCAGGTCTGGTTCAGCATTATTGTCAGAACGGTCATCAGGTTCAGGCAATTAGTCGCCAGCCACGTCCTGGGTCGATGGTAAGTGCCGACGTGAACTGGCTGTCGCCTGAGTCGAATCAAGCCAGTGATGCAGGCGAGCAAGCGGTTCACAAAGTGGTCGCTGAGGCCCTAAAAAACGAACCCACAATTATTTTTATCTGTCAGGGCTGGCTGCACGATAACCAGCATGGCCCGGAGAAAACGCTGCGGCAGCTGAACGCAGCACAAATGCACAAAAGTTTTGAAATTAACGTGTTACAGCCTGCGCTGTATTTAAAAGCATTATTCAGCTATTTAACCAGACAAACCGGCGTCAAGGTGCTGGTATTAAGTGCTAAGGTCGGTAGTATCTCTGATAATGAGTTAGGGGGCTGGTATAGCTATCGGCTTAGCAAAGCAGCAGTCAATATGCTGGTAAAAACCAGTAGCATTGAAATAGGCCGTTATAATAAAACCGCCTCGGTAGTAAGTTTACACCCTGGTACCACCGACACAGCGTTGTCAGCACCTTTCCAGGCTAATGTCCCCTCCGGCCAATTGCAAAGCAGTGCGGCTACCGCCAAAAGGCTGGCAGCAGTGGCTGGGGCGTTAACGCCCCAGCTCAGCGGTAAGCTGCTGAACTGGGATGGCGCCGTTTTACCTTATTAGCCTCAGCATGCGGGGGCAACACTGGTTTAACCCGCTGATTATTTAGTTCCTACCTCATCGGCAGCATGCTCGTCCGGCGCTTGCTGCTCAAGACGCTTCAGCTCAAGGCTGAGCGCTTTAGGCGAGCCAGTGTTGCGGGCAATCGCGATATACGTTACTGGCACCACATACAGCGTCAGCAAGGTGGCCAGCGCCACACCACAAAATATCACCATACCAATTACCATCCGGCTTTCAGAGCCAGGGCCGGTGGCGATAATCAGCGGTAAGCTACTCATAATGGTGGTAAAGCAAGTCATGGTGATGGGCCGCAAGCGCTGAATAGCTGCCCGACGGACAGATTCTTCAAATTCAATACCGGCGTCCCGCAACTGATTGGCAAACTCGACAATCAGAATACCATTTTTTGCCACCAGACCAATCAGCATAACCAGGCCAATCTGGCTATAGATATTCAGTGACATATCAAAGAAATACAGACCAGACAGCGCGCCTACCAAACCCAGTGGTACCGTGATCATAATCACCAAAGGGTGAATAAAGCTTTCAAACTGGGCAGCAAGTACCAGGTAAGTAATCATCAAGGCCAGTAAAAAGACTAACAAGGTTGACTCACCACTTTCCTGAAACAGTTGCGACTCGCCTTTGTAGTCAATTCCGACGGTGTCCTGTATTTCGGTTTGGACAATAGTTTCCAGGTACTCCAGTGCTTCTCCCAGGCTGTAGCCCGGTGCCAGACTGGCAGAGATAGTGATTGAACGCATCCGGTTATAGCGATTTAAAGCGGCAGAGGTTGCTTCTTCGCGCAAGGTAACCAGGTTATCCAGTGGAATTAACTGACCAGTACTGTCAGAGCGGATAAACACATCCTTGATGGAACCCGGGGCCTGAAAATCATCGTCCCAGCCTTCCAGAATAACATCATATTCGCGGCCCCGATCTAAGAATGTCGTCACCCGCCGTCCACCCAGCATCGCTTCCAACGCCCGGCCGATAGCACCAACAGAGATACCAAGATCACCGGCTCGTTCGGTGTTAATTTCGACCAACACCTGAGGCACCGTTTCTTTATAATCATGATCCAGCATCAGCAGGTTACGGTTTTCACTGGCTTTACTAATCACAGTATCGCGCCAGCGAGCCAGCTCTTCGTATGTATTGCCCTGCAACACAAACTGAACCGGCCGGCCGCCACCACCGCCGCCACCTAAACCGCTGCGCATAAAGGTGAAGGCTCGCACATCGGGTAATTCGTTAATCTTTGCCGCGACTTCAGGCATTAATTCGGCGGTGCGCCTCTTGCCATTATTCCAGTTTTCGGCACCGACGATGGCAATACCGCCGCTACCGCCCCAACCGGGAACCCGGATCAACAGCCGGTTAAATTCACCGTCTTCGTAGTAGGGCATCAGAATATCTTCAATTAGCCGCATATTACGGCTATTGCTCTGATAACTGGCACCTTCAGCCGGTGTCATTGAAATAAAGAAAGTACCGCGATCTTCGGTGGGAGCCAGTTCTGAGGGCAACATTTTTACCAGCTGGAAGCTGGCAGCAAAACACAGCGCCACCACCACCAATACCGGCCATCGGGTTTGGGTAACGACGTTAAGTTGCTTGCGGTAACCATTTTCCAGTTTGGCAAAACCCTGGTGCAGGGCGTGACCTAATTTCGACTCGCGTTTGCGATGCTGTAATAATTTGCTACATAACATCGGCGACAGGGTCAGCGCAGTAACGCTGGAGAACGCCACGGCGGCGGCAATTGCCAGGGCAAACTCAGTAAACAGTTTACCCAGCTGACCCTGCATAAATACCAGCGGCACAAATACTGAAATTAGCACCAGCGTCGTGGCAATAACGGCAAAGCCAACTTCCCTGGCACCGCGATAAGATGCCAGTAACGGCGCCTCGCCGCTTTCTATTCTGCGGTAAATATTTTCAAGCACGACGATAGAGTCATCAACAACCAGACCAATCGCCAGTACCATGGCCAGCAGGGTTAATAAGTTTATTGAAAAGTCGAGTGCAAACAGCACCGTTACCGCAGCAACCAGCGCCACCGGTACGGTAATAGCGGGAATAAAGGTGGCTCTGATATTGCCCAGGAACAGGAAGATAACCAGCACCACCATGCCCATTGCAATACCCAGTGTGTTATAAACCTCTTTGATCGACTCAGCGATAAACAGCGACGAGTCATAGCCTGGCTCTATGGTGGTTCCCTGCGGCAGCTGGGTTTTAATGCGTTCCATCTCGGCCCTGGCGCCCTTTACTACTTCCAGGGTATTGGCTTTAGACTGTTTAATAATGCCGATGCCCAGCAGGTTTTTACCATCACCGCGAAACTCACTTTCTTCATCCTCTGACGTGAGCATTACATCCGCAATTTCGCCAAGCCGCACCAGATAATTATTGTCACCACGTTTAATCACCAGCCGTCGGAAATCCTGCTCTGTTTTATAGGTCCGGATGACTCTTACGGTAAAATCCCGGTCAAATGATTTGATATTACCGGCGGGCAGCTCGACGTTCTCGTTGCGCAATACACTTTCGATATCCTGCACGGTAACGCCACGAGCTGCCATCGCATCGCGGTCCAGCCAGACACGCATAGCATAATCGCGTGAGCCACCTAATTGAATGCGGGCTACACCATCAACCACTGAAAAGCGCTCAACAATATAGCGGTTAGCGTAGTCAGTGAGCTCCAGCGTGGTCATATTTTCACTATTCAGCACAAACCAGGCTATGGTGTCTTCGTCAGCATTGGCTTTGGATACTTCTGGGGGATCAGCCTGGTCAGGCAGATTATTCAGGGCCCGTGATACTCTGTCCCGCACATCATTGGCGGCGGAGTCTATGTCGCGTTCAACGTTAAACTCTATGGTAATACTCGAGCGGCCATTGCGGCTGTTCGAACTAATACTTTTAATTCCCTCTACCCCGCTGATCCGGTCTTCCAGAACCTGAGTAATTTTGGTTTCAACAATTTCAGCGGAGGCGCCTGGGTAGTTGGTGTTAATACTGACAATAGGCGAGTCTATGTCAGGAAATTCGCGCAGTGGCAGCATGGTAAAACAGACAATACCGAACACCACCAGCAGCAGGTTAACAACGGTCGCAAAGACCGGACGCTTGACGGATAAATCTGATAACAGCATTATCGCGCTCCGACTCGGTTAATAACCTGGCCAGGCCTCAGCTTCTGAATGCCCTCAACCACAATTTCTTCACCTGCTGTCAGGCCTGCAACCACTTCTACCCAGCCCGGAATTCGCTGACCGACTTCAATTTCACGCTGGCTAACCGTGTTATCCGGGTTAACCACAAACACAAACTGCTTGTTTTGCTGGGGTATTAACGCCCGTTCAGATATTTGCAACGCAGGCACGTTAGCCAGCTCCACTTTAACATTCAGCAGCATACCGGGTCGCAACCGCAGATCGCTGTTGTCCAGGGTGGCATGCACCCGGATAGAGCGGGTTACCGGATCAAGCCTGGTATCAATAGCACTGACATCACCTTTAAAATCGACATTGCCATACGCAACGTTGGTCACATTTACCGGCATACCACGCTTAATCTCGGCCAGATAATGTTCCGCTACACTGAATTCAACTTTCAGGGTATTTAAGTCGTCCAGGGTGGTCAGCACCGTACCGGCGTTAACATAAGCGCCCTGACTAACCTGGCGCAGGCCAAGATAACCGTCAAAGGGTGCCCGAATGGTCAATTCATTCAATTGTGCTTTAGCAATATCGAGCTGCGCCAGGGTGGTATTGACCCGGGTTTGTTGTTCATCGAGCAGCGACTGGGCTGTTGCCTGAGTGGTAGCCAGATTCTCTAACCGCTGCAGCTGCCGGCGCTGATCGGTAAGTACTGCTGATAACTCGGTTACTCTGGCCAGCTGCTGCACGTTGTTCAGCCTGGCGATAATGTCGCCGGCTTTTACCTGCTTACCTTCCTGAACGTTTAACTCAATTAGAAAATCACTAACAGGAGCCACTATTTGTACTGAGTTATTGGCAATGCCACTGCCAAGCGAAGTAATTTGCCGGACTAATGGTTTTACCGATACTTCAGCTGTGCTGACGGCTACCGGTGTACCTGGGCCTCTGCCTGATACCGGGCTTTGTTGTTGCTGCCAATACAGATAGCCAAGAAACACGGCTAACGCTATCATGATTACCCAGATGAGACGTGAATGAGTTTTTGTCACAATGACTCCGCTTACTGCATAAAATACCCTGTGCGTATTGTATGTTTTAAATGGTGAAACAGATGCTCCGTTATCGCAATCACGGCGGCGTTGGTCGTATTCTGTGGTGCTTTTTGCTGATCCAGTATAACAGTTACCAGTGTACTGACCGATGAAGACCAGAAATTCACAGCTTACAATCAGCAAAGAGGGTTAAATGGAGCCACTTTTAGTCAGTCAGTCCAGTCATCAGGGCGGAGCCAGGTTGCTGTTATCTGGTCTCGGTGCCCTGATGGGCCTGCTAATATTTACCGCATTATTCGCCGAGCAGTTTAACTTGTGGCTGGCCCTGGCTTATATCGCTGCGGCCATGGCGATATTCCTTGGGTTTGCCAAACTGGCTGAGCCACGGCACTTTCTAAAATGTGATGAAGCTGGCGTTCACTTTTTTCATCGGTATGGCAGTTGGCTGCTACCATGGCACAGTTTTCAATACTGCGCTGTGCCGCAACTGGAACACCAGGATTTATCTTTTATCGGCTTTAAAGTAACTGACTACGATGTACTACTGCAGCCCTTGCGTTTGCGGCTGGCGGTGCGGCTGATGACTGAGCAGCGACCATTATTTATATCAGCAGTAAAACAGGGCTGTACGACAGGCCAGTGTGCCAGTGAGCTGTTATCAGAAAAGGATGTGTTTAGCACCAGGCATCACACTTATAATGGGGTGAAAGCCGTTTTTGGCCAGAGAATGCATCGTCTGGCGCAAGCCTGTGGCTTTGAAGTATTTGTAAGCAGTTCGCTCAGCGCAGAGCAAACGGCGGCGTTGTGTCAGCAAATTAATCAGCTGCGTCTGCAAATGATCCAGAATACAGCGACCTAGACACACTGCCGACTGTGTATCATAATAAGCTCAACCTCTTTTCTGGCAGGATGGTGCATGAACAGTTACGACAAAGCATTTCTGGTTAGCGGGCGTAATACGCTGATCCATAAAAATAAAAAATTAGATTTAATCGTAATCAATGACGATAACGATCCGCCGTTGATTATTACCCGGCATGGCGTAAAAATGTTTGAGGAATCGGTACCAACTAATAAGGTTGAAGCGAAAGAGCGTTATATGGAAATTGTTGATATTTCCAGTACTGATGTGTTTGGTGAAACCAAAACGTTGTTATTTGTCCAAGCGCTAAATAACAAAGAGTACAAGGTTGACTATAGCAAGACCGGTACAGATTTATTTATTCGGATCCATCAGGACAATTATATTTAGTTTTTTAGCCTCCCGAGCCCTGAAATACAGTAAGGGCTTGCCTTTCTGTTTGTTTTTTGCTTCATTAGACATCATACTTTTGTCGTAGTACAAGCAGACAACTTACATGAAATTTACTGAGCACAACAATACTATAAAAATAACGGTGCCGGTCTCGTTAACTCCTATCAGTGCGGCCGAAATTCAACAGCAGTTAATTCACCATGGCTTCGAGCGTTGCCTGGTGCTGCAAGATCAACTTACTAATCTGCTGGTCGAATACCAGCAAATTCAGCAAAAAATTAAAGAAAACATCGTTGCTGAGCACAGCAAGGAAATTAGTTTCCGGATTGCAGAAAAACGCAATGCTGAGCTTATCTTTGATATCAGCGAAGATAAAATGATGGCAACGGCGATTATTACTGCAGCCTGGGGCGGCGCGCCTATTTCAGCCAATGAGCTGGTTAAAAGTGCTCAGGCCACCGGTATTGTGTTTGGATTTAGTAAAGAGCAAATTATCAAACTGGTATCGTATGCTGCAAAAGCGGAGCCCGGTAGCAAAGTTAAATTACTGATCGCCCGGGGTAGGGTTATGGTGCCGGGTGCTAATTCCCGTTTCGAGCCTTTACTGGCCGAAATGGAAAGCCGTCGCAACCGGCCCGTTGTAACAACCGATGAGAAAGCAGATTTGCGTGATTTCGGGGTTATTCCTGCTATTAGAACCGGTGAAGCGATTATGCGCCGTCATCCTCCTACCGCAGGCGTGGCAGGTATGCTGGTTAGCGGTGAAATGATACCGGCCACGCCGGGGTTGCCGCTGGAATGGCAATTTGGCGAAGGCGTAGAGCTTGCACCAACTGACAAAGATTTATTGTTGGCCGCGAGGGATGGTCTGCCCCGGGTTATTGAAGCTGGTGCCACGGTTGACGAAGTTTTTACCGTTAAAAATGTTGATTTAGCCACCGGTCATATCGTATTTCGGGGCTCAGTTGTGGTTAATGGCAACGTGAGCGAGGGGATGAAAGTGGTCGCCGGAGGCAACGTCTTTATTAAAGGCATGGTTGAGGGCACGTTAATTGAGGCGGGCGGTGATATCACCATTAATGGTTCGGTAATTGGACATCAGCTGGCCCAGGCTGATCAGCAAAGCGAATACAGTACAGAATTAAAAGCCGCTGGGGATATTCAGTGCAATCTGGCCCAGTACAGCAGGATCAGCTGTGGCAGCAATCTTTATGTTAATAAACAGCTGATGCACTGCTCGGTTGATGCCGCCATTGTATATGCCGGGCCGGAAGATAACCCGAATGGTAAGCTGGTCGGTGGTTATTTTTATCTGGATCAGGGCTTGTTCTGCGGCAATCTGGGCGCGCCTTCCAGTAGTAGCGTTCTGGTAAAACTTAACCGGCAACTCGACCCTATTGTTGAGAAGCAAGAAGTATTGCGGGCCAGCGTGAGCATAGAGCGCACCGAAATGGAAGATTTGCGCCAGCAGCTGGAAAAACTGAAAAAAATTGAAGGTAATGCCCAGATTGAAATGCGCCGCCAAGAGCTGGTAGCCAAGTTTGAAGAGCATAAAGAACTGGCAGTATCGTTAATTAACGATATTAAAATTCTTGAAGCTCAGCGCCAGGAAAAGCTGGCGGAATTGCTTATTGTCGTGCGCCAGCAATTGTTTTCTGCCGTTGAAATTCATTTTGGCAAAGAACAGGTAAAAAGCCGGCGTGAATACGGGCCATCCAAAGTGGTGCTGGTTGACGGTCATCCGTCTATTGAGCCGCTGTAATGCCCAATACGCGACCAGCGGCAACTGCTATGCGGCATAAGGTAGTGCCAATACTCACTACTTCTATTAAGCTGTAACGGTGTGTGTTAAGAGATTGCGGTTGTGAAAAACCTGCTATTTGTATTATTACTGCTGTTTCCGGTTTCGGCGCTGGCAAATTGCAATATGGCGTTTCGCTATGGCTTAGTAATTGGCCCGGAACATATTTTGTTTGTGCAAAACACCCGCACCTATGTCCAGATTAATGACAATCGTCAGCTGTTTGTGGTGGGCGAATGGGTGCAGTTAAATGATGCCGATACCGAGTTGCTTGAACAATACAGCCAGGGCTTGCGTAAGTTTGTACCGGAAATCGTTAGCCTGGCGGTAGATGGTGTTGAGCTGGGGCTATCCAGTATTGAATCCATGTTATCCGGCCTTGGCAGTAAATCGCAGCAGGCCGAGTGGCAGGCACTAATCCGTGAAACGACCTTTCAGTTTATGTCGCGCTTTGTTCGCACCGGCGAGTATTTTTATCTGGCACCGCAGAGCCTGAATGAGCTTGACCACTTTTTAAACCGTGAATTAAAACCCCAGCTGAACAATTTAGCCCGCCATACCGTGGGGGCAGTGTGGGGCGCGTTGCGTGACGCGCTGCGTCAGTCCGACAGCAACTTTGAACGCACCGACAGCCAGGGGCTGGAGTCGGTCGAGCAGCTGGTAGACAACATTAGCTTTGGTTTGGATGAAAAGGCTATTGAGCTGGAAGCAAAATCTGCGCTGTTTTGCCAGCGGATGCGCGAGCTGGACGAAATTGAAACCAGCTTGCAACAGCGGATCCCGTTGCTAAGCCAGTATGATGTGGTTACCGAAAAAAACTAAGCTAACTGTCCTGACTATAAAATTACACTACGCCGTATTCATCGCGAAGTGCCGCCGGCATGGCATTATCCACTTCATCACTTATTGCATCCAGGGTTTTCTCTGCTTCATCCAGCGAGCTGACTTCTGCCACGTGAAATAACGCTTCACCCTCATTAACCAGCGGCAGGTTATTGCGACCTATTACCACGCCGTCAAAGGTTGCCGGTATCGCCACTTCAAAATCAGAGTAGGGCGAATAAATATGGGCCATAATATCGCCGGTTTTTACCGTTTGCCCCAGCGTGACATAGTAGCGGGCAATACCATCATGCTCTGCCCGCACCCAGCTGCTTTTTTTCGAAAATACTGAGCGGTTTTTCGGGGCTTTGGTTTTACCGCTAAGCATGCCTAAGTCCTGCATCACATTAACAATGCCACGCACCCCAATTTTAATTGACTGCTCGTCAAAGCGCAGTGCTTCACCTGCTTCGTACAGCAGCAGTGGAATGCCCAGATTGTTCGCGGTGCCGCGCATGGTACCATCACGACTGGCTGCTTTAATAATTACCGGCGCGTTAAACACCTCTGCCATGCGCAGGGCGGTTTTATCTTTAGCGCTGGCCCGCACTTGTGGCAGGTTTGCCCGGTGAATGGCACCTGTGTGCAGGTCAATGGCGTGGGTGCAGCATTTAAGAATTTTATCGGTAAACTGATGCGCCATTCTGCTACCCAGCGAGCCTTTTTCGCTGCCAGGGAAGCTACGGTTTAAGTCGCGTCGGTCGGGCAGGTAGCGGGATTGCTGGACAAAGCCGTAGGTATTGACAATCGGCACCACAATTAAGGTGCCTTTAATCCGGTTCAGCCGGGGTAATTTTAATAAGCGCCGGCAAATTTCCACACCATTAATTTCATCGCCATGTAACGCTGCTGTAATGAGTAATACCGGACCGTCCTGACGGCCATGAATAACATGGGCACCGATATTCAGTTCAGTGTGGGTGTACAACTTACCAAAGGGGATATCGACTACCGCCCTGCTACCGGCGGCTATTTTATCGCCCCCCAGGCTAAACGCTGCCCGATTTTCCATTAGCCTGTTCCTTTGGTTTTGGCATTGCGCCGAGTTTTATGGCTGGCCACTTTTTTCTCTAAAAAGCTGATAATTAACCCGGCGACATCTTTAGTCGTGGCGGTTTCAATGCCTTCCAGGCCGGGCGAGCTGTTCACTTCCATCACCACCGGGCCGTGGTTAGAGCGCAGTAAATCCACCCCGGCCACATTTAAGCCCATGGTTTTTGCTGCATGCACTGCGGTACTGCGCTCTTCTGGGGTTAAGCGCACGACAGTGGCAGACCCACCGCGGTGTAAATTAGAGCGAAATTCGCCCTCTTTTGCCTGGCGTTTCATGGCCGCTACAATTTTATCGCCTACTACAAAGCAGCGGATATCCGCGCCCTTGGCTTCTTTTATATATTCCTGCACTAGGATGTTGGCATTAAGGCCCATAAAGGCCTCGATCACACTCTCGGCTGCGGTGCGGGTTTCCGCCAGTACGACGCCAATGCCCTGAGTACCTTCCAGCAGTTTAATTACTAGCGGCGCGCCGCCCACCATATCAATTAAATCGGGGATATCACCGGGTTTGTCAGCAAAGCCGGTGATCGGCAAACCAATGCCCTGACGGGCCAGTAACTGCATTGACCGCAACTTGTCGCGGGCCCGGCCAATGGCAACCGACTCATTCAGTGAATACACGCCCATCATTTCAAACTGGCGCAGTACCGCCGTGCCATAAAACGTAATAGAAGCACCAATACGGGGGATCACGGCATCAAAGCCATCTAATACCTGGCCCTTGTAATGAATAGAAGAGTTAGTACGATTAATGTTCATGTAGCACATTAGAGGGTCGATAACCTGAACCTGATGACCAGCAGCTTCGGCCGCAGCAACCAGCCGTTTGGTCGAATACAATTCAGCGTTTCGCGATAATATCGCAATTTTCATGCAGGCTCCGTAGCAGTAATAAATGTGGGGCTGGCCGGTGTGCCCGATAAAACAGCCATTAAAATGAGCAGTAGCGCGTTAAGCCATTAAAAACAAAGACCCCAGGCCTAAAAACGCAAAAAAACCGACGACATCAGTCACGGTGGTTAAAATAACCGAGCCAGACAGCGCCGGGTCTATATTCAGCTTTTCCAGCCAGATAGGAATAAATACTCCGGAAATGGCTGCCGCGATGATATTGATCACAATCGCCAGGCCAATTACCCCGCCAATAATCCAGTCACCGAACCAAAAATAGGTAGTAACAGCAATAACCAGCGCCCATAACACGCCATTAATCGCCCCGACCCCCAGCTCTTTGCGAAATAGCATCATGTAGGTACGAGGCGTTATTTGCTCCAGCGCCAGACCACGGATCATCAGCGTCAGGGTCTGGCTGCCCGCGATACCGCCCATACTGGCCACGATTGGCATTAACACCGCCAAGGCCACCACTTGTTGCAAGGTGGCTTCAAACAAACCAATGGTCCAGGCGGCCAGAAACGCCGTCAGCAGATTAATGCCCAGCCATAACGCCCGGCGTTTAGCGCTGTCAAAAATCGGCGCAAATAAATCTTCTTCTTCATCCAGACCGGCGGTATGCATAAACTGACTTTCCAGTGCCCGGCGCACGTTTTCCAGCGCTTCACCGATTGACAACCTGCCAAGCAATTTGTCGTCAGTATCTACCACGGCCAGTGCGGTGTAGCCAGAGCGCGATACAATTTCAGAGCCCTGATCCAGTTCCATCTCGCCGGTTACCACGGGAGCCTCTTTGTCCAGAAAGTTTTCTACCGGTAAATGGCTGGGTTGGCCTAATAATGCGGTTGCATGCACTAAGCCGGCGTAGCGGCCGGTGCGGTCAATCACAAACAGCGCATCCTGATACTCGGCGTCGTCAGCCAGTTTACGAAACATTCTTATTGCATCACGTACCTTGGCGTTTTTATTGATAATCAATAAATCATGGTCGGCATAACGACCACACTGATCTTCGCTATAGGTTAGTGCTGTTTCTAACCAGCTGCGCTGGCTGGCATCCAGCCGGGAACAGGCGTAGGCATAAATACGTTGGGGTAATTCGTCAAGTAACTCAATTAAATCATCAACCTCCATGCCCTCTACCAGGCTGCGCAGTTGTTGCTCATCAAGTTGCTTAAAAATATTGTCCCGAGCGTCTACCCGCATATAGGTCAGGGCGGCAACCTGGTCATCCGGATGCAGGTCAAGCCAGGTGCTAACCCGTTGCTCAACCGGCATCGCTTCAAGTACGAGCGCTATCTCTTCCGGCTCCAATTGGCTGATTTTTTCAATCAGCGAACTGCTGTCCTCATCGGTAAAGCTGCCGCGGACTATGTCCTCAATATCCAGTAGCGGGTTATCTGCCATTATAAATCCTTATTACCACCAGTTTTTAAACTTAAACCAGAACAAGCCGCCTATCCCCAGTATGGCCATGGCCAGTAACGCATAAAAGTAACCATGGGGGTTGGCTAATTCCGGTATGTTAACAAAGTTCATTCCGTATAAACCGGCAATAAAGGTTAGCGGTATAAATATGGTGCTAACCATAGTCAGTACTTTCATTCTTTCGTTAATCTGATGTGAAGTAGTCGACATATACCCTTCAACCAAATCGCTCAGCTGATCGTAGTACAAATCGGTCATACTGTGCAGCCGTTCAAACTTTTCATAAAAATCGCGGACATCCGGCGCATTAAATTGTTGCAGCAAAGGGTTTTGCTGTTCATATAGGGCGTCAGCGAAAATGTCTTTCTGATATGCCAGGTTGCGGTTGATTTTCCGAAGTACCGAGCGGTAGCGCATCATCATCGCCATTTGCTCGTCGTTGCCCCGCTGCAACATGTTATCTTCCAGCTCGCTTAACACATCCTCAAAGGCAATCAGTTTTTCCAGGTAGCTACCTGACACGGTTAAAATAAGTTGTTTTACCCAGTCGGTAACGGCCAGGTTTTGGCCTGCCGCAATTTTTGGGGTAAGTTGTTCCAACAAGCTAGCGCTGTGACAACGCACCAGACTTATCAAAACCTGCTTAGAGTATAACAAGTTAACCTGAGCACTGCTGCTGTATTCGCTAAAATCAGGGTCGGCATAGCCCCGCATAATCAGCAAACTAAATTCGGGCTGAGTTTCCAGTTTCGGCGGGTGGCGCTGCCGGCTGAAGTCTTCTGCCAGAGTAGGGGCAATGGCAAAGCGTCGAAGTACCTGTTGCAGCTCTTCCGGGCTGGCGTCATTAAGGTTAAGCCACACTCTGGCATCGGCACTTAGCTGGGCTGGTAATTTGGCAAAATTTATTTGCTGCCAGCTCTGAGTTTCGGGTTCAAAATAATTGAGCAAAATCATGTTGTTTCTCCAGCGCCCGCAGCATCTTCTTCAGGTTGTCAGCATACTAACAAACCACGGTGCCGGGCAAATGACTTACGCAATTAACACCTGCAACACCGCGCTGACGCTCAGAAAATCGCCATAAACTGAGTGGTTTATATACAATGTGGTTGCTTGACAGTTTTTAGCTGCAGCATGCGATGCGCAAACTCGAAATATACTGAAAAAAATGTTACAAACTGAAAATGCTTGATTTACATTCAAGTACAAGAATAGACTCAGCTTACTAAAAAGTGCAAAGGAAGTTTTGCTACATAAATTTCAGGAGAATAAGATGAAAGACTTATCAGCCAGGCAATGGCTTTGGACGTTACTGGTTGTTATGCCAGTGAGCTTTTACGTCGTTGAGCTTTTTGCAGGTGATGCCCAGCCAACGATATTCTCTGCGATGTCATATATTATTTCTGCCGTTTTGGGTGTTTTATTAGCTTATGGGCTGTTTAGCAAAGGCCTGGTTAAGATCAGCCACTTCAACGGTTTTAACTTATTAGCGTTCGTTATCATTATGGCGCTTGTTCTCTTGTTTGCGCTGCTGGTCAGTTTTATTGGTATACACCAATTAGGTATCTTAATTTTCAAGACGGTTATTTTAACGTTCAGTTCATCCGCGCTGGTGCTGGCCTTTGGCAGCAAGCGCAGTGAAAAGATATAACAGGCCGGGCAGAAAACGATGACTGACGCATATCAAACCAATACTAAGGTTGAGTGGGACTGGGGCAACGGCACGGCCGAGGGCTATACCCGGGAAGTGTTCCGAAATAAAATAACCAGGAGCATAAAGGGTACCGAGGTAACCAGAGTTGCCAGTGACGACGACCCGGCTTATCTGATTGAGCAATCAGACGGCGACCAGGCCCTAAAACTGCATTCAGAAATTCGCAAAAGCAAGTAATTGAGTTCTGGCAATTTGGATTGCCCTGATCACTTTTTCGGGTGTCAGGGCGACGATATTGTCAGGTCAACGCATGTTAGGGGTGGCGGCATTTTAGGTGCCGAACTTCTCGTGTTGGCCTAAGTCGGGCTGCTCACCTTTCATTTTAGCGGTAACGGTTTTAACGCTTTTTACCATGGCACTGCTGCTACTGTCCCAGTGCTCGCCTTTATGGATTTTAATTTCCAGCATGCCGACATTAGCTGCGTTTTTGCTTTGCGGGAACCAGGCTGCCACAAACGAATTCCAGTATTTGTCTACCAGTGTTTTGTTCTGAATGGCGCGGCCGGTGCCGGTTAGGGAAACAAAGGTTTGACTATCTGGATCGGCGAAAGCCAGGCAAACCTCACTGTCGCGTTCCAGCTCCAGTACTTTTTCAGACTCAAGGTCAGTATAAAACCATAAGGTGCCATCATATTCATCCTGCACCAGTACCATCGGGCGGGAGCGCAGTTCGCCGCCATGCAGCGTGGTCAACATACCGGTTTTGATATTTTTGATAAGATCCCAGATTTTCTGCTTATGTTCTGGACTAGACATTGCTCCTCCTAGTGTTTCAAAATGACGTAAAGTGCATGAATAATGCCGGGTATAAAGCCTAACAGGGTAAGCAGAATGCTCAGCCAGAAATGACCTTTCAGGCCAACCTCGAGAAACACACCCAGTGGCGGCAGGATTATTGCGAAGATAATTTTAATTGGGTCGGTAGCGGTAACGGCCATATCATTATTCCTTTATATAGTGTGCGATCTTTACCTGTAATAAGTAACAAGCATTATTTGTGCCGTGAGTACCATGCGTGCTTTATTTGTTATAGCTCACCGCCACTGTATGCACTGCAACACTTGTGAGCGTTGGTGTTTAGCTATAGTCGCTGAAGTTCAATAATAGTTATTAATTGAAGCTGACGTAATGGCGACTGCGGTCAGTTCTATTTAAGTTACATCCGGTAGATTCATTTTTGTAAACTTTACAGGTAAGAACAAAATAAGCGGAATAACTGCATCGGTAATAAAAAAGCCGGGCAGGGATACTGTCCGGCTTTGTAGCTTTCAGAGTCACTATAACCATAGCGTTTGCCAGGTCTGATAACGTCGTTAGTCGCCTTTGGCAGCGGCAATATATTCGTCTACTAGTTGCTCCAGCACATCTAACGGTACGGCACCATTGCGTAACACCACATCGTGAAAATCACGAATATCGAAGCGATCGCCCAATGCTGTTCTGGCCTTTTCGCGCAGTTCCAGCATTTTTATCATGCCAATTTTATAGGCGGTAGCCTGGCCTGGCATTACAATGTAGCGCTCTATTGCTTTGGTCGCATCGGTTACCGAGTTAGGCGTATTCTCTACCAGGTAATCGATGGCTTGCTCGCGGGGCCACTCTTTAGCGTGGATACCGGTGTCGACCACCAGCCGACAGGCGCGCCATAACTCCATAGCCAGCCGGCCAAAGTCAGAGTAGGGGTTTTGGTATAAGCCAATATCTTTTGGCAATACCTCGCTGTACAGGCCCCAGCCTTCAATGTAGGCGGTGTAACCACCGAAGCGGCGAAACTTTGGCATGTCTTCCAGCTCCTGGCCAATGGCCAGCTGCATATGGTGGCCCGGAATACCTTCATGATACGCCAACGCCTCTAACTGGTAAGTGGGCATATCCTGCATTTGGTAAAGATTAGCGTAATACACCCCAGGGCGGCTGCCATCCATTGACGGGCGCTGATAAAATGCTTTGCCGGCGCTTTTCTCGCGAAACGGTTCTACCGCTTTTACAATCATATCGGCGTTAGGTTTTACCCGGAATAAATCATCCAGCCGGCCTTTCATATCGTCGATAACCCGGGTAGCTTCTGCCAGATAAGCAGCACGGCCTTCATCAGTGTCGGGGTAGTAAAACTGTGGATCTTCGCGCATAAACACGAAAAATTCTGCCAGGCTGCCATCGAACTTGACCTGCTGCATAATGGCGCGCATTTCATCATGAATGCGGGCCACTTCACTCAGCCCTAACTGATGAATTTCCTCGGCGGTTAAATCGGTAGTGGTGATCCGCTCCAGCCGGTGTTTATAAAACGCAGCGCCGTCTTGAAAGCGCCATACACCATCATCGGTAGTGGCGTGTTGCTGCAGAGTTTGCAGATAGCTGATCAGGCTTTGGTAGGCAGGACCAACACTGGTTAACAACGCTACGTTCGCTTCGTCCAGCAATAGTTTTTCTTCAGCTTCACTGAGTGCTAATGCTTTAAGCTTTTTCTTATAATCTGCCAGCAGGGTGCTGTCATCGCCCTGATTAAACGGCGCGCCCGTTATGACGTTCTGACTGGCGCTGATCACATGTTTAAACACAAACTCGGGGATGATAATGCCTTTTTCCGCACGCTCCGTCAGTTGTTGCTGTAGCTGACTGAACAGCAGTGGCACGTTGTTCAGGCGGCTGATATAGGCTTTAGCATCACTGACGTCATCAATTTTATGCTGGTTGATCAATAGTGAAGGCACTAAAGAATGAATGCCGTACATTTGATTAACCGGATAACTGTGAAAGCGCCATTTACTGTCATTCAGCGTGTTTTGTAAATCTTGTTTTAGCAGCTGATAACTTAATGCGGTATTCGGTTCCAGCGTGGCCGGGTCGATAGCACTTAGCAGGTCAAGGTGATTCCGCACCATCGCCAGTTCAGCCTGATAAGCGGCGTCGCTTAAATCCTGCCATTTGTCATAGTCGTCTTTGATACCAAGCCGGGTTTGCAGCACCGGATCCAGGCGCACCCGATCCATATAAATTTGTTCAAAAAGTTGATTCGCCTGCTCATTAACATCAAGCTGGGCAGCTGCGGTTTGCTCAGCAGTAAGCCCTGGCTGGCTGGTTTTCGGACCACAGCCACCAAGCAGCGCCAGGCTGACAGCAAGGGGAATAAGCGCAAGGGAGCGAAAGGTTGTTTTTTTCATAGTAGGTCCTGTGTTGTCGTCGTAAAACGGTGCCTCTTATCGCGTTTAATCAATGAAAAGCGTAAGCAAGTCATTCAGGTAGCGGGCACCTTTATCGGTAATTTGCCAGTGCTGCTCGGTACTTTGCAGCAGTTGCTGACGCACTGCGGTATCAATAGCCCCCTGGATGCTGCTGACGGGCAGACCGGTATAAGCCGTGAAATCTGCCTGCGGACAGGCTTCAAGTAATCGAAACCGGTTCATAAAGAACTCAAAGGGCCGATCTTCTGCCAATACCTGCTCTTTGCTGTCAACATAACCACGACTAATGTCCATGTAACCTTTTGGATGTTTGATTTTAACCGTGCGCAAAATCGTATTGCGACCTGGCAGGGTTATCTTGCCATGAGCACCACAACCAATACCCAGATAATCGCCGTATCGCCAGTAATTCAGGTTGTGCTGACATTGATGGCCGGGTTTGGCATAGGCCGATATTTCATATTGCTGATAACCGTGTTGTTGTAGCAATGCCAGGCCTTGTTGCTGAATATCCCACAAGGTATCGTCGGCCGGTAATACCGGCGGTCGTGAGGCAAAAGCAGTGTTAGGTTCAATGGTCAGCTGATACCAGGATAAGTGCGGCGGGGCCAGAGCAATTGCCTGGCTTAAATCGGCCAGAGCGCCAGCGATATCCTGTTGTGGCAAGCCATGCATTAAATCAAGGTTAAAACTTTGCAGCGGCAGGACTTTGGCCAGTTGAGCGGCCCGGATAGCTTCGTCGCAATCATGAATACGGCCAAGGGCGCTCAGCTGAGCTGCCTGGAAACTTTGCACGCCAATAGAGAACCTCGTAACACCCGCAGCAACATAGCCGGCAAAGCGCTCGGCTTCAACCGTACCCGGGTTGGCCTCCATGGTAACTTCCATGTCAGTGCTGCAGGCAAGGCGTTGTTTAACGCCCTGCAGGATCTGGCCAATACCGTTGGCCGAGAATACACTGGGGGTGCCACCGCCAATAAAAATACTGGACACGGTGCGGCCTGCCACCAGCTTGAGGTCCTGGTCTAAATCTGCCAGTAAGTGGGCGATATACTCCTGCTCAGGAATACCTTGTTTCACTGCATGCGAATTAAAATCACAGTAAGGGCATTTTTGAATGCACCAGGGTATGTGAATATACAGCGACAGTGGCGGTAATTGCAGGCCCACTTAACCTGGTTGCTCTGTTGGTAATTGTGGCATTTGCGCGACCAGCTGGCGTAATGCCTGGCCCCGATGACTGACTGCGGCCTTTTTCTCTTTGGAGAGCTGCGCGGCACTTAGCGTGTCGCCGGTGGGTATAAATATCGGATCGTAGCCAAAACCACCACTACCTTGCACCCGCTCGCTGATGGTGCCAGGCCAGACGCCATGGCAGACTATCGGGGTAGGGTCACTGGCATGGCGCAGATATACCAGCACACAATGGAACTGGGCACTGCGTTTTGCTGCAGGCACTTGCTGCAGTGCATGTAATAACTTACTGATATTTTCAGCGTCGGTGGCGGCCTCCCCGCTGTAGCGGGCTGAATAGATGCCGGGCTCACCACCAAGGGCATCGACCGCCAGGCCAGAATCATCGGCAATAGCGGGTAAACCGGTAGCCAGTGCCGCATGCCGTGCTTTTAAAATGGCATTCTCGATAAAGGTCAGGCCGGTTTCATCGGCATCGGTAACCCCCAGCTCTTGCTGTGGCACAACGTGAAGCTGATGAGGAGACAGCAGGGCTTGTAGTTCACTGATTTTGCCTTTATTAGAGCTGGCTAGCACAAGTTTTTGCATTTTTCCCGGGCTTAAAATTTGGAGTGGACGAAATTAATCAACAAAAAACGTATGGCTGAATGTCAATTGTTGCTGTTGTTCACCCTGACCAAGAGTGATAGTGAAATTGTAAAGTTGCTCATTCTGATAGGGCACGGTGGCCAGATAGTATACGGCGTCACCTTCTACCACCTGGTTAAACTCCAGTTTGCGTTGGCGGCCAAATAAGTCTTTGGCAATACCATTAATGACAACCTGTTGTGCCTGTTGGCTTTTACTGTCCAGCACCGAGATATTAATAACACCGTTAAACTTACTGCGCTGAATGTTATATTCCACCGCTATTTCCGGCGTTAAAAAGGTCGCTGGTAATGCAATATAATGCACATCCCAGCTACCAAGTTGCTTCATCTGCTCAGCGCTCAGCTGCGAGCTGGCCAGTAAGGTGCATAGACTAAAAAACACCGCTGTAAAGGCTGACTTTTTCATAATATTACTCCTGTTAAACCGTTAAACTGCTGCACTAAAGCTTTATAGCCCCCGAAACACATCGGCAAACAACAAATTAATAAACTGAATGGCGATAATCAGCACGAACACTGATAAATCCAGGCCTCCCATCGGTGGAATAACCCGACGGATGGGCCGTAGCAGCGGGTCTGTTAATTGATGCATGACCATTTCAATCGGGTTATTGCCCTGGCTGAACCAACTTAACAAGGCACGGATAATTAAGATCCAGAACATCAGGTTCAGGGTTTCTTTAATCAGCACCAATAAGCCACTGATAAAGGTTGCCGGGATCTGAATGGTCCCAACCAGCACCAGCTGTAGTACTACAAGTTTAGCTACTGCCACCAGATATGCCAGCAACACCGTAGCGGTATCAAGCTTGCCGATACTGGGAACTAACCGGCGCAGCGGTATAACGATAGGGTTGGTGACTTTCACAATAAACTGGCTGAACGGGTTATAAAAATCGGCTCTGGCCAGTTGCAGCCATACCCTCAGAATTACCAGCATTAACAGCAAATTAAACGCGGTATTTATTAAAAACAGCATGGCCTGCATTATGAGTCTCCGGCAGCTTAAATTTGTTGTGCCATTTCTTCAGCACGCTTAATAGCGGCATACATGGCGTCTGCAACCATCTTTTCCAAGCCCTTGTCAGCAAAAGTGGTTACCGCTTCATGAGTAGTACCGCCTTTTGAGGTAACATTAGCGCGCAGCTGCGCAAAGCTCTCATCGCTTTGCAGTGCCATTGTTGCCGCACCAAGGGCCGTTTTAGCCACCATGGCTTTCGCCTGCTCTGGGACAAAACCCAGCTGCTCAGCCACTTGCTGCATCGATTGCATAAAATAGAAAAAGTAAGCCGGAGAGCTGCCGGTTACTGCAATAATATGGTTAATCTGAGCTTCTTGCTCCAGCCAGACATTCATGCCGGTGCCACTGAACATGTGATCGACAAAGGCCCGTTCATAGTTAGAACAGCGGCTGGGAAATAAGCCGGTAACACCCTGACCGACCAATGAGGGGGTATTTGGCATCGCGCGAACCAGTCGCACCTTGCCCAACCACTGCTCATAACGCTTTACTTCTATGCCGGCAGCAATAGTAACAAACAGCTTTTCCTGAATTTCAGGCGCTTCTTGCAGTAACTTATTACATAAGTCTTCCATCATTTGCGGTTTCACCGCGAGTACAATGATATCGGCTTTGCGAACGGCTTCAATATTATCCAAAGTGGTACTGATGGCATAGTCAGCAGCCAGTGCCGTCAGCTTAGACTGACTGCGGTTGGCTGCGATAATATTGGCGGGAGGGTAGCCCGCATTAACCATGGCAGCGATAACGCAACGTGCCATATTGCCTGCGCCGATAAAGGCGACGGTGTTGTCATTCATTTCTTTCATAAGTCCTTGCGCCAAAAATTGCGGTGCCTAATCTTATCATAGTTGCGCCATATTGCAGAGCCAGCGGCCAGTCGTCTGACATCCCCATGGATAATTCTGTTGCGCCAGGGTGCTGTTGTTGCAGGCTTTTTGATAATTGCGCCATCAGCGCAAACGCCCGCTCACTATCATCTGGCGCCGGTATCGCCATTAATCCGCGCAATTGCACATGCGGAAGTTTTGCAATGGCCGCAGCCAGGGCCGGTAGCTCATCTGGATGAATGCCGGCTTTACTTTGCTCGTTACTGATATTAATTTGCAGCAACAGCTGCAGCGGTGGTAGCGCTGATGGGCGCTGCGCCGATAGTCGCTCGGCAATTTTCAGCCGGTCAATGCTATGCACCCAGCTGGCATATTCGGCAACCAGGCGGGTTTTATTCGATTGCAGCGGGCCGATAAAATGCCATTCCAGCTCTGCTAACGCCGCCAATTCGGTTGCTTTTGCCTGTAACTCCTGCGGGTAATTCTCGCCAAATTGGCGCTGACCGGCCTGATACGCTGCTAATAACGCGGCAACGGGTTTGGTTTTGCTCACGGCAAGTAAACACACAGTCGCCGGATTGCGACCAAGCTTCTGGCAATTTTCTGCAATGTTGTGATAGGCGCCATTCAGTTGTTCTGCTATGTTATTCATATTTGTTGGCATGTTGGAGTATATATTGTCATGGATATTACCGAATTATTAGCGTTTAGTGTTGAACACAAAGCGTCAGACTTACACCTTTCTGCTGGCGTACCACCACTTATCCGGGTGGATGGTGACGTTCGTAAACTGAATATACCACCCCTTACCCACAAAGAAGTGCATGCGCTTGTATACGAAATTATGACTGACCGGCAGCGCAAAGAATACGAAGAGAATCTGGAATCAGATTTCTCGTTCGAAGTTCCTAATTTAGCCCGCTTCCGGGTTAATGCCTTTGTGCAGAACCGTGGAGCATCAGCCGTATTTCGTACCATTCCCAGTGAAGTCCTCACCTTAGATGATTTGGGCGCGCCCGATATTTTCAAGACCATTTCAGAAAACCCTCGTGGCCTGGTGTTGGTAACCGGTCCAACCGGTTCGGGTAAAAGTACCACATTAGCCGCCATGGTGGATTACATTAACACCACCCGCCATGACCATATTCTGACTATCGAGGACCCGATAGAGTTTGTCCACAACAACAAATTATGTTTGCTGAACCAGCGTGAAGTGCACCGTGATACTCATAGTTTCAGTAATGCACTGCGTTCAGCATTGCGCGAAGATCCTGATGTGATTCTGGTGGGTGAATTACGTGATTTAGAAACCATCCGCCTGGCAATGACCGCGGCAGAAACTGGTCACCTGGTGTTTGGTACCTTGCACACTACCTCGGCGCCAAAAACTATCGACCGGATCATCGATGTGTTCCCGGGAGAAGAAAAAGACATGGTGCGTTCCATGTTATCTGAATCGCTCAGAGCCGTTATTTCGCAAACTCTGTTGAAAAAGATTGGTGGCGGCCGGATCGCAGCACATGAAATTATGGTTGGGGTACCGGCTATCCGTAACCTGATCCGTGAAGATAAAATTGCCCAGATGTATTCGGTCATTCAAACCGGTGCGGCCCATGGTATGCAAACTATGGATCAGTGTCTGCTGAACCTGGTAAACCGGGGCTTAATTTCGCAAAAAGATGCGCAAACTAAAGCTCAGGATAAAAACACCTTTGGCGCGATGGGGCGAATGTAGAGCAGTATTGAGGAACTGACGGTATGGAACTGACAGATTTTTTAAGCAAAATGGTCAAAATGGGTGCATCCGATATGTTTGTGACTGCCGGTATGCCGGTAGCCGCAAAAATAAATGGCGAAATGACCCCGATTGATACTACCCCGTTAACCGATGCTGCTTCACTGGAGCTGGTACTTGATGCTATGAATCAGAAGCAGCAGCATGAGTTTAATAATACCAAAGAGTGTAACTTTGCGATTGCCAACGATGCCGGACGCTTCCGGATCTCGGCCTTCTGGCAACGGGATCAGGCAGGTATGGTGGTGCGACGCATTGTAACCACTATCCCGAATGCTGATGAGCTGGGGCTGCCACCTATTTTAAAAGACATTATTATGTCAAAACGGGGTCTGGTGCTATTTGTTGGCGGAACCGGCACGGGTAAATCAACGTCACTGGCGGCGCTGCTTGGCTATCGTAACCGTAATTCGAAAGGCCACATTCTTACTATTGAAGACCCGATAGAGTTTGTACACGAGCACCAGAAAAGCCTGGTAACTCAACGGGAGGTGGGAATTGACACCGAATCGTTTGAGGCTGCCCTGAAAAGCTCACTGCGTCAGGCACCAGATGTCATTCTGATTGGTGAAATCCGCAGTCAGGACACCATGGAATATGCGTTGTCGTTTGCCGAAACCGGCCATCTTTGTATTGCTACCCTGCACGCCAATAATGCTAACCAGGCCATTGACCGCATTATGCATTTGGTTCCCAAAGAAATGCATGCCAAGCTACGCTTCGATTTGTCACTAAACCTGCGGGCTATCGTTGCGCAGCAACTGATCCCCACGGCAGATGGTCAGGGGCGACTGGCGGCAATCGAAGTTTTGTTAAATTCGCCGTTGGTGGCTGATTTAATTGCCCGCGGTGAGGTCGGCGAGATTAAAGCGGTAATGAGCAAATCGCGCGAGCTGGGAATGCAAACCTTTGATCAGGCCTTATATGACATGTATCAGCGGGGCGACATCAGCTATGCCGATGCCATCCACCATGCTGACTCACCGAATGATTTGCGCCTGATGATTAAATTGCGTAATAACGAGACCAAAGGTGCAGGTTTCCTGTCCGGGGTTACCTTAGAAGGTTTTGAACACAAAGACGAAAAGTAACATTGCACTAAACGTAGCATTGCCCAAACGTAACATGTCACAGTACGTAACTTCGTACTATCATCAAGTCGCCATCAGGCGGCTTGCTGATAACGCTTATGTAAAATTAATACCCGTTTAATATAAGCCTGAGTTTCAGCGAATGGGGGCACGCCCTTATGCCTTCTAACATTACCCGGGCCGGCGTTGTAGGCGGCCAGACTAAGGGTAACATCACCGTTATATTGCTTCAGCAAACTGGCCAGGTAGGCACTACCACCTTTAATGTTTTGCTCGGGCGATAGCGGATCGTTGACGCCGAGCATGGCCGCCGTATCTGGCATTAATTGCATTAATCCCATCGCTCCACGTTTTGACAAGGCCGCCGCCTGAAAAGCAGATTCCGCATGAATAACCGCCCTGATAAGCGCGGCATCTAACTGTTGCTCAGATGCTGCCCGGTCAATAATCCGGTTGTAAGACCTGACAAATAACGGCGTTTTATACCAATTAATCGCCGAGTTTGGATCGCAGGCGAAACAATCGAAATGTAATTGCTGATAAGGCCGGTTTACCGGTCGTCGGTCAGAAAAAAGCACGGTACCATCAGCCTGTTTCGATTTAAACACTGCAATGCTGTTGGCAGGCGCGGCTTGCGCCGTTTTGGACACGGCGGGCTGTTGCTGCTGATTGGGGCTGAGTTTCACCTGGCGCTTAGGCTCATCGTCAGTTGTCTGCTGCCTGGCCATTAACGGAGCGCTAAATAGCAGGCATAGCCAACAGAGCGTTATTACAAGTCGTTGCACGTCGGGATCTTCCATCTGGCATTGGCCTGCAAGTAAAGCACTAAGCTGTTTAAATCTCAAGCGGTGATAAGCGTCAGAAGCCGGTTCAGTGTGTTTTATCTTGCAGCGACTGATCTTTTTGCAGTTGCCGGCTTAAATAGGTCAATAGCAATCCCACTGTCACTAATACCAGTGGCAGGCTGATACTGCGCCACAAGCTGACATTCAACCCTGGCAACCAGAAAGCGACGGCGAGCACCGCTTTATCGGCCAGTTGCGCTGCATAGTAGCTAATTGCGACAAAGGATAAGCCTTCTACTACCTGTTGCAGTTTTAGTTGCAGCCTGGCTTTTTTATCCATGGAGACCAGTAATTGCTGGTTTTGCTGCTCTAGTTTCAGGTTTATCCGGGTTCTTAATAACTCGGTGGAACGCCCTAGCCTGGCACTTAAGGTGGTTTGCCGGATCTGCACCGACTCACTGGTTCTAAACGCGGGTGTTAAACGGCGCTCAGTAAAGTCCTGCAGCGACATAAGATCACTGATCGGTGTTTCATCCAGCGCGACTAAGCGGTCCTGGGTAAGTTGATAGTAAGCGGCAGTCGCTGCCAGGCGTGAACTGGTCTCGGCAATTAAATGCTCGGTCTGCGCGGCCAGCTGGGTGATCTGGTTTAATAGTCTTTCGTCATTGTCTTGTTCCTGCTGGATCCGCTGGGTTAACATGGATAACTGTTGTTCCAGATTGTGCAGTTTCTGCAACGACTGGCGGGCAACCGGCCAGCCAAGTAACGCTAACTTGCGGTAGTTACCAAGATCAAATAAATGCTGTACCAGCCGACCCAGCCGGGCAGGGCTTAAGCCATAATCGACCAGTAACAATCTGCCCGCACCCTCAGCATGTTTCTGAAAATCGGTCCATATTCGGGCTTTTTGGCCGGCCAGCATACTGCTGATACAGGTTTCTTCATTAAAATAACGATTTATCTCACCTTTGGCTGGTAAGGCTTTAGCAGGCAATATGGTCAGCTGCACCACCCGGAAAACCTGGCCTGGCAATTCATCGAACCAGTCGTAACTGGGTAAAAAACTAAGTGGGTCATCAAATAACGCCGGTGCATTGCCAGGTAAAATAAAAGTGTAGCTGGAAAACTCGCCATGGCGCTCCCAGCGCAGGGTACCGGCAAATAATGGAATATTAAGATCCTGGTCAGTTTCTGTTAAATGGGCACCCTGCTGTTCAGCGTGTTGCTGCATCAGACTAAATTCCAGCTGGCGTGAAGCACTGGCAACAGTAAAGGTAAAATGGCAAAGCCTGCAAGGGGCATTAAGTGCCGGAAAGGTACGCTGGCGTAGTTCTTTGTCCAGCACATCACGCAATGGGTGATTTCTCAGGGTAAGCTTACTCATACTTATTACTCATAATGGGATCCTCAGTCGCAGTAAACCGTAAAGGCAACGAGTCGGTTAACTGTAAATGCCTGTGTTAGTAACAAGCAGTTCCTGTGCCACAGGGCATTGGTGGTGCTGCAGATCAATAATGGGGCTCCAGTTTTGCAGTTAAATGTGGCAAATCAGTGGCATTGTGGTGAAAGCATTGTGATCGTAAAACGATAGGCTGCTGATAAAACGCACGACTACCTGCAATAACACGCCCAAAAATAAGGCAAATTGCTGCAAGATGGGGCAGCCTCGGCTAAACTAAGCTTCCTGCGTTTTACCTTAGCCCGGACCTTGTTATGATGCGCTCCCTCGATAACCCCCTGTTGCTGGCAATCTGCAGCGTGCTGTTGGCGATGCTAACGATTCAGAGCGGAGCGTCACTTGCCAAGCAGCTGTTTCCACTGATTGGTCCGGATGGCACCACGGCGTTACGTCTCGGTTTCTCAGCCATGGTGTTGTGGCTGGTGTTCCGGCCATGGCGTGCTATGCCGCGTGGACATGACTGGCGGGCCATTATTGTTTATGGCCTGTGTCTGGGCGGTATGAATATTTTGTTTTATCTGGCGATTGCCCGTATTCCTCTGGGGATTGGTGTGGCGCTGGAATTTACCGGTCCGTTAGCGGTCGCGCTGCTGTCTTCAAGACGCAAACGCGATTTATTCTGGGTTGCGTGTGCCATTGGCGGCATACTGCTGTTACTGCCTGATATGCGTGGGAACGAGGCGCTGGACCCGGTTGGCGTGTTGCAAGCCCTGGCAGCAGGTGGATGTTGGGCCGGTTATATTTTATTCGGCAAAAAAACCGGCTCGCAGGCGTCAGGCGGGATTACGGTGGCTCTGGGTATGACAGTCGCTGCACTGGTGCTGGTGCCGGTGGGCGCCGTGACGCAGGGTATGGCGCTGTTAACCTGGCAGGTGCTGCCACTGGGCTTGCTGGTTGGTATCTTATCCAGCGCTATTCCGTATTCGCTGGAAATGGTGGCGCTACGCCATATGACGTCACAGAATTTTAGTGTGTTTATGAGTATTGAGCCGGCAATCGCCGCCATGGTAGGTTTTTTATTTCTGGCTGAGTTTTTAACACTGTGGCAGTGGTTGGCTATTGTCTTAGTTATTATTGCTTCGCTTGGTAGCTCGCTAACTGCCGGCAAGGCTAAAACTGCCTCGCCGGTTGTTACCGAACACTAATTACATTTTTGGCATGATAACGCTGTCTAACACATGGATTACGCCATTGCTCGTTTTGATATCAGTGGCGATGACTTCTGCGCCATTGACGTAAACTTTACCCATTTTAACTTCAATAGCTACGTCCTGGCCCTGCACGGTAGCGGCAGATGTTAATTTAACGACATCAGCAGCCATCACTTTACCTGCAACTACATGATAGGTTAAGACGTTAGTCAGAGCAGCTTTGTCGGCTACCAGTGCATTTAAATCAGCAGCAGGTATTTTAGCAAATGCAGCATCGTTTGGCGCGAATACGGTAAACGGGCCTTCGCCTTTTAGTGTTTCAACCAGGTCGGCAGCTTTAACAGCGCTAACCAAAGTAGTGAAATCGCCGGCAGCGACTGCAGTGTCGACAATGTCAGCAGATTTTTTGTGATTGTGCGCCTGTACAGTCAGCATTAAAGATGCGAGCAACAGCGAACCGGTAAGTACTTGTGAGACTTTCATGATGTTTCCTTCTGTTACAATATTCAGGACAAAGTTGTCGGTGCTATTAACGAAGTAAACAACTAAAGCGATCACCGCTGAAAAAAAAGCCCGCATTTATGCTGCGGGCTTTTTGTTACACAGTGGCTGTTACTTAGCTGCTGACTTTCTCTGCAGTGCTATTGTCTTGGGGCTGTAACTGATAATCCCGCGCTAATAACAGATACATTGCTGGCACCACATACAAGGTGAACAGGGTACCGATGGTCATGCCACTGGCGATAACCAGCCCCATAGCGTAGCGTGACCCGGCGCCGGCACCGGTTGCGATCAGTAATGGGATCATTGCCAGCACCGTTGCCGCGGTTGTCATTAAAATCGGCCGCAAACGAATTGAGGTGGCTTCTTCAATAGCATCACGTTTACTGCGCCCTTCAACTTGTAACTGATTGGCAAACTCTACAATTAAAATACCGTGTTTAGCGATTAATCCTACCAGGGTTAACAGGCCCACCTGAGTATAAATGTTAATGCTGGTGACACCCAGACTGGTGAACATTAATGCACCGCAAACACTCATTGGCACCGTTACCAGGATAATAATGGCATTTTTAAACGATTCAAATTGTGCTGCTAAAATCAGGAAAATCACCACCAGCGCAAAAAAGAAGGTGACAACCAGCTGCTGGCCTTCGGCCTTAAACTGGCGGGACTGACCCGCATAATCAACGCTAAAACCTGCCGGCATCACTTCTGCAGCAATCTGGTCCAGTACCGCTAACGCATCCCCTAACGGTACGCCCGGACGCGGTACGCCGGATATTTTTACGGCGTTAAGTTGCTGAAACCCCTTTAACGCCTGAGGCTGTACTGACTCGGATAAGGTGACCAGTGCAGACAATGGCACCAGTTCACCATCACGATTGCGGGTGTAAAAGTCTTTCAGCTGTGCAGGGTTCAGTCGCTCGCTGCGCTCTAATTGCGGAATAACCCGGTATGAGCGGTTATCTAAAGCAAAGCGACCCGCATCAGCACCGGACATTAAACTACCAAGATCTGCGGCAATTTGCTGCATTGATACACCCATTAACGCGGCTTTTTCCCTATCAACTTCAACTGTCTGCCGCGGCCGGTTTATTTTTAAGTCACTGTCGACAAAAATAAAACGACCTGAGGCCATCGCCCGGCCCAGGATCTCTTGTACCACAGTCTCCAACGCAGCAAATGGCTGGGTTGAGCCGACAATAAACTCAACCGGGGTACCACCGCCGGGGGACGGCAGAGAGGGCGGTATCAGCGCGAAGCTGTTAATCCCGGGCAAATCGGCCATAAAGGGCTGAATATTTTGCTCCAGCACCTGGGCGGTAGTGCGCTCCCGCTTATCCCACGGCGCCAGCACAAAACCCGCGATAGCATTGTTGGTGCTACCGGTACCGTTAATAATAAAAATATTTTTAATTTCCGGGGCGACGCTGCTGAGCTTATTCAACTCACTGGTATTTTTTTCCAGATAATCCAGGGTAGCAAAGCTATCTGCCTCCAGAATTGAGAACACAAAGCCCTGATCTTCCGGTGGCTCCAGCTCTGAGGGGCTGGTAACAAATAAAAAGTAGCATGACACCAGCACAATGGCTCCGAAAGTGAGCACCACCGGCAGATAATTAAGAGTGCTGTGTAACTGGCGCTGATAACCGCTGCGTAAGGTTTCAAAACGTTGATCAAGCCAGTGTTCCAGTGAGTTATCGTTTGGATTTTCATTATTATGTGGCTTGAGAATGAAGGCACACATTACCGGCGATAGGGTCAGAGCAACCACCCCGGATAAAATAACTGAGGCCGCGAGGGTAAAGGCAAATTCGACGAATAACACGCCAGTTAGCCCCCCTACAAACCCGATGGGCAAAAATACTGCCACCAGGGTAGTCGACATGGTAATAATCGGCCAGGCCAGCTCACGGGCTCCCAATATTGCTGCGTCTGTGCGCGATTTACCCTCTTCAATGTGGCGGTGAATGTTTTCCAGCATAATAATGGCATCGTCAACCACGATACCGATGGCCAGCACCATCGCCAGTAAGGTCAGTAAGTTAATGGTGAAGCCGAGCAGCCACATTAAAAAGAAGGTACCTATCAGTGACACCGGAATGGCTACAGCCGGAATAATAACGCTGCGCATTGAACCTAAAAAGGCATAGATCACCAGAATAACAATGACCAGCGCCAGCACGATAGAAATAACCACTTCGTCAATGGCGTTCTCAATATATTCGGTAGAGTCATAAGGGATGTCGGCATCAAGCCCCTCTGGCAACTGGGTAATAATGTCCTGCTGCCAGACCTTCCTGACTTCGGCAATCACATCCAACGCATTGGCATCGGGTGAAATTTCTATACCGATAAAGGTGGCTGCCAGGCCATTAAAACTTACCGAGCTATTGTAGCTTTCGGCGCCAAGCTCAACTGTGGCAACGTCTTTTAAGCGCACCAGGGCATTGCTATCGGCGCTAATCACTAAGTCAGCAAATTGCTCAGCACTACGTAAATCGGTGGCGGCATTTAAATCCACCGCGACCATCTGGCCTTTCGTTCGGCCAAGTGCCGCCAACACGTTATTACTGCGCAGGGCGCTGCTGATATCCGATCCGGTAATGCCAAAGGCGGCCATTTTGGCCGGATCAAGCCAGATCCGCATCGCAAAGGTGCGGGCACCAAGAATGTCAGCCCGCTGTACACCCGGAATGGTTGCCAGTTGTGGCTCAATAACCCGGACTATATAGTCCGTTATCTGATTATTGCCCAGTACGTCGGAGTAAAACGACAAATACATTGCTGCCGTGTCCTGGCCTACTTTTAGTGAAATCACCGGGTCGCGGGCGTTTTCCGGCAGTTCTGAGCGAACTTTATTCACCTGAGCCGCGATTTGGGTCAGCGCTTCATTGGGTTCATAGTCGAGGCGCAGGTAAGCTTCAATGGTGCTGGATCCAGCCACTGAAGTGGAGACCAGATAGTCGATACCTTCGGCGGAGGCAATCTCCCGCTCCAATGGCGTGGTGATAAAGCCCTGAATAAGGTTGGCATCTGCGCCAACGTACACGGTGTTTACCGTAACAACCGCATTCTGAATTTCCGGAAATTGCCGTACATTCATATCCATAATCGCCCGCAGGCCGAGCAGAATAATAAACAAGCTGACAACCGAGGCCAGGATCGGTTTTTTTATGAAGACATCAGTAAAGCGCATGGTAATTAATCCTTACTGGTTGGCCGGGTTGGGCGTGGGATCTGCACTCGGCGTGACCTGTTGGTTGTCACTAATTTTCACCTGGGCGCCATTGCGAAGTTTTAGCAAGCCTGAGGTCGCGACTAAATCGCCGGCCTTGAGGCCATCGGTTATCGCAATCAGATCGCCGCGGCTCTGGCCGGTGCTGACAAAACGCTGATGAGCGGTAAGTTTGCCCTCTTCGTTGCGGATCAAAAACACCGAGTTACCATAAGGATTAAACTGAATAGCCGTTTGTGGTACCAGGGTTACCTCTTCGCTTGTTCCGGTATCCATCTGTACCCGGGCAAACATGCCCGGCCGCAGTTTATGTTGCGGATTGGCAAAAGTAGCCTGCACCTCAACACTGCGACTGGACTGACGAACGGCTGGGGCAATAGCCGTAATTTCACCATTAAACTGCTGATCGGCCCAGGCATCGACATTGACGGTAAGCTGCTGGCCAGCAGTGATGCTGGCAAGTTGTTGCTCTGGCAAGCTGAAATTCAGATAAATAG
Organism: Arsukibacterium sp.; assembly: GCF_041616895.1. Lineage (GTDB taxonomy): Bacteria > Pseudomonadota > Gammaproteobacteria > Enterobacterales > Alteromonadaceae > Alishewanella. The sequence goes on along the minus strand of NZ_JBFJPY010000023.1, from coordinate 3,484 downwards.
GATCAAGTGATTGCAAAGACACCACATTATCGCCGGGTGAAACCAATTGGCCCAGACTGACCTGACGAATACCAGTCACTCCGTCAAAGGGGGCATGAATGGTTTTCTGCGCAATTCGGGCTTGCTGCGAGGCCACGGCCGCTTTTGCTTGTGCGGCTTCACTTTCACGGCGCCTGACATCCAATTCTGACACGCCTTTATCACGCAGCAAGGTTTGCAACCGGTCTAACTCCAGTTCTGCCAGCTGCTGCGCTGCCTTTAAACGGGTAAAATCAGCCTGATCTATACTGTCGTCCAGGGTAATCAGCAACTGGCCTTTGCGAACCTCGCTGGCGTTGTCAAACTGAATACTGGTAATGATGCCGCTGGCCTCAGTGGAAAGCTCGGCGCTATTAATGGCGGCGAAGCTACCAACTGCGCTAACAAAAGGTTGCCACTGTGCCGTGGTCACTTCTGTGGCGGTAATGGTCGCGACAGGCATCGGCATATTGTCAAAGTACTGGTTCATAAAATGATTGCCAATTGCCTTATAACCGAAAATACCACCAAATATCACGGCGGCGGCAATAAGCATTACCAGCATACGTTTGAACATGGAATCTCCTTAATGGGACATTATCCCCGATTAAAAATAAAAGTTAGCCAGAAATATTTAACAGCTCGCTGAGTTCAGCAGCCTTATTCTTGATTTGTACTATGTCGCTGACATCAAACAGAGGTTGCCAGCCCATACCGTTAAGTAACATATGCATATGACGGTACTGCTGCATATCGTGTCGCGGCACGGCAAACGCTTCGAGTAAGCCACTGGTTTGCTCCAGCGTTTGGCCACCCTGGCATAAGGCCCACGGAGCTATGGCCAGCTCTATGGCACTGCAACCGTTACTGATTAACATGCCCTCATCAATGGCTTCCTGGACTACAGCGCTCACCAGCGCCGCTATCGGCTGCCCGCATTGCAGCACCTGTTCACGCCTCAAAGCTGAGGCATTCTCCCACACCGCTTCGGTGAAAATATATTGGCTTAGCTTGGCATGGATGGGATTGTGTTTACGAAAATCGCGCTCGGCGACACTAATAGCAAACATCTTGTCGCGACTGGCTACCGGTAAGGCAACAATCTGTTGAAACATTTTTAAATGCTGAGCACTGTGTCGGGCGGCCAGCGCCACCAGCAAGTCTTCACGCGATATGAAGTGCTGATACAAAGTGCCTGTAGCGTAGTCACAGGCTTTGGCTAATCTGGCCATTTGCAACTGAATAATGCCATCCTGACTAATCATGTCTTCAGCGGTATTCAGAAACAACTGCTCTCGCTCGTCGCGTTCACGCTGTTTGCGCTCTGATGTACCCATAGGTCGCTCCAGGATTTGAAAATATGACAAATTATGAATCAGATTCAAAATTTGAGCAAGTGTCAAATTTCGTCAAGGTGTGGAATCGTCAAAGAGAGGTTGTTTGTCAGGTATATTTTATTCTGCGTTAAGCACGGCTCGTGATTTTTCACTAAGATTAACTGAGCATCAATCTAACCTTTTCAGAAGGCGGTATGATAATGAACAACGTTGCCCAATTAATGACCACTGATCCTTTTTGTGTTAAGCGTCAATCAACTTTAAAGGACGCACATGACCTGATGCGCGGGAAAAACGTCCGCCATATTCCTGTTATTGATGACAGTGGCGAGCTGGTAGGGATGCTAACCCAGAAAATCATGATCGCTAAAGTAATGGCTTTAATGGCCCAGTTTGGGGCGGTGGCGCTGGAACGCAAAGAAAAGCAGTTGCTAGTCAGCGAATTAATGGCGACTGACTTTGCCACGGTGACGCCAGAGCAGTCGCTGGCCGACGTTGCTGATTTTTTTGTCAGCAATCGCCATGGTTGCTTACCGGTGGTCGATAGCGCTAACCGTATTGCCGGCATCCTAACTTCTTCAGATTTTGTAAAGCTGGCAGCCCGGTTATTAAAACAACAGGGTTAGCACTGATACCAGCATAGCTGATTTTTGCCCCGGCTTTTTGCCTGATACATGGCGGCATCAGCTTGACGTAATAACACGTCGGCTGAAGTGTCATCACCACTGAACATCACCAGACCAATGCTACAACTGCATTGATGGTTCAGTTGTTGTTCGACCTAACTTATCGTGCTGGCATAGCGCTGTGTCTTATTCCAGTCAGCGGCCAGAGGATCAAGCATTTGAATTAAGCTGGATTCTTTAAGCAAATACTTACTGTGTTTATCCATGGAACACTAATCTTAGACTGTCAGCTTCAGGTTAACCAGCATTGGCTAATTTTTTCCAATAAAAAACCTCTGACAGGCAGAGGTTTTAACAAAATACCGTATTTACCGCGGTAAGTTTACTTGGCTAGTTAACACCAATTTCTTTTAGCAGTGCAGTGGCGTTATCAACCTGTTGCATCTGCCATAGCATAAAGCGCAAATCTACCTGAATTGACCGGGTATTAGCCGGATTGTAATCCCAGTCTGAGATGATGGAATCCAGGGTGCCGTCAAATGCCAGCCCAACAAATTCGGCTTTACTGTTAAGGATTGCCGAGCCTGAGTTACCGCCGGTAATATCCAGCGTAGCCAGGTAATTAACCGGCACAGAGTTTAACGCTGGCGCCAGATAGGGCCCATAGTTCTTAGCGTTAATTGCTGCCAGTTGTTCGGCTGGTGCATTAAATTCACCCTCGCCAGTTGCTTTAGCGGTAATACCACGCAGTGTCGTAAACGGTGCCCAGGCATTACCATCTTCGTTACCATGTGCCCGACCTTTGACATTGCCGTAAGTGACCCGTAGCGTGCTGTTGGCATCCGGGTACACGGCTTGCCCTTTAGACTGCATAAAGGCCATTTTTGCGCGCATATAGCTGGCATAAGCCTGTTGAATTTTCCCTGCCAGTTGCTCTTCTTTAGCTTCTTGCTTTAAATCACTTTTATAAAGCGCAACGGCGGCCATAACAAACGGATCTGCACTCTGACTAAACTGCGCTGGCTTACTGTCAATCAGGGCAGTGCGATTCGTCAATTTCGTTAAACCCGTGTTGGCATACCAGCTATCAATCAGTGCCGACAGCTCGTTTTGACTCATGCTGTTTTTTATACCCAAAGCCGCGTCAAAATCTGCGTTTCGCTGTTGCTTGGGTAATGCCACGTACTTGGTCAGGTTATGTAAATCCAGCGCTTTTTCCACGCTGACATCAAAGTTTCGCTCCATGCCGGCGACATAGGCTTTAAAACGAGGAATATCGCGCTGCTGGTAACCTGCTTTTCGTTCGGCGTCAGGTTTGGTGCTTTCCTGCGCTAACCGATATAACGAGCGTGCTACAGTAAGCAAGCGAGGTGTGGCATTGTTCAGCGCATAATCAGCGCGGGCCTGGCGATGTTCCTCTGCTAACAGTTTATCAATTGTAGCCAGATCTTTTGCATAGGCTTTTTTGTTGTCGCGGCTGCTGTTCACCCAGTTACTCAGCGC
>NZ_JBFJPY010000022.1:0-38011 GCF_041616895.1 Arsukibacterium sp. | reverse complement strand
TGCTAACATCGCATTTCAGGGCTTTCGTTGCCTCCCTGAAGCGAGGGCGCCATTTTAGTGATTTAAACCTGACTGTCAAGCGTCTTTTTAAAAGATTTTTGTAATCCGGCTTATCTCACCTGAGGCATGCTATTAAACTGAAACAGAGCAGCACCCGGCTACGCGCCCCGCGTGGCATGGCGCGTATTATAGAGAGTTCTGCTTTGGCCGCAAGGGTAGATCAGTTAAAAATATGCAAAACATAACTGTTCGCGCAAAAAGCAAACGATTTAGCGAAAACACCTACAAATCATGCCTGATTTTCACCCTTGCCAACCACTATCGCGGCTTTGAGCCGTTTTTTTCCATAGCTAAAAGCTTTGCTAAACACTTTATATTCAATTGGAATATATTGGCGCTCCGCTGTCGACAACCAGGGAATATCAGCTGTGTCAGGATCGTTAATATAGATAAAATTATCATCGGCAGCACATACCACAACCCAATGGGGTGCTTTACTCTTATCAAACTGCCAGGTACTGATCAGCGCGATGATCAGCTTATCTTGTTGCAAATACCGTTTAATAGCATTAACCGTAAGCTCTGTATGGTGAACTGTAACACCTTGCTGCTCCGTTTGTTGCCTGAAAGAATCATGCACCCGCTGTAACACTGCCTTTTTAACCTCACTGCGTACACTGTCACCAAACAGTAAGCCATCATTATTCAGATAAACCTCTGCAGAGAACCCTCTGCGATGTGCCGCCAATGCCAATCCTCTTGGGCCACAGCCACCGTGACCACTGGTCATAAATATGGTAGTAGCCTCCCGCCATAGCTCTATTTCATGCTGGTAAGGATTAAATGAGCCTGGCTTAAAATAATTAAATGTCATTAGTAGACTGGCTGGCCCACAGGTAAAGGGTGTGGTTTGTGCAATATAAGGAACCGGACGGGTACCTGAGTCACGCTTAAACTGGATCACCTGCTTTTGCATACAGATAGCATCAGAGTGATCTTCATAAAAGTCATGTTTTATTGCAAACTCATGATACTGCAACTTTTTATAGAGTTTTATTGCCGCTTCATTGTCTTTGCGTACCTCTAAGCGCAGCAATGCACATTGCCGGTTAGCTGCCAGAACCTCAGCTTCAGCCATTAGCTTCGCGGCAAAGCCCTGCTGCCTGAATGCAGGATCAACCGCTATTGAATACAACCGAGCAAGACTCGTGCCTCTGCGGTAGATCAATAGAAAATAGCCTGCCAGTGCCTCGCCAACTTCAAGTACCAGCAAGTCGCTACGTTTTTCAGTAATGAACCGGCGAAAACTTCGAATACTCAATCTGTCTGAAACAAAGCAACGGTGCTCAATAGATTGTAAAGCAGGAACATCAGCCAGCATGGCCGGTCGTAATCTGGTATCGTGGCTCTGCTCTGACTTAACCATAAATTTTACCTTTAACATCATTCTTAATAGCAACCTAAATACATCACAACAGTTATGCGTTTGAAATGCCAGTAAGAAATTCTGATGCTATGCTGAAAATAAATTTGCTGTCTTTCACTGCCATAATCAGTCAGGCTTGACATGCTAACAGGAGGCAACATGGCGAAACTGATAATAATAGTAGATAAAGCTCAAGACTGGGCACCTTTTCATCAATATGACGGTGTAATGAGTTTACCCGCTTACCTTAAGTGGTCTGCCAAGCAAAAACAGCGGGTACGGGTCATTAATCTGTGTCGCCAGTCACATTATCTCGGCAGCGGCTACTATTGTTCTTTACTGGCCGAAGCTCGGGGGCATAATGTAATGCCATCGGTGCGGGCATTTAATAAATTTAATCGTCATGAGATAGCAGATATCGCCGACGAAGTGCCATTGGCATTATTACAGCAATTAAACAAAGACCTGGCAGAAGAAACGGCAAGCCAAGTTACCTTCAACATATATTTTGGTGAAACAGAGCATAAAGCCCTGAAAAAAGTTGCTGCATATTTATTTGAAGCTTTTCCGGTGCCAATTCTTCGGGTTGAGCTACAAAAGAAAACCCGCTGGCAGGTCAAAACCCTGAAAATTGGCAGCGTGAACAAACTTACCGAAACAGAACAAAGTTTGTTTGGCAATATCCTGGAGAAATACAGCCATAAAATCTGGCGCCTGGAGCCAACAAACCGCAAGTTTAAATACGACCTTGCCGTGTTAGTGGATCCAAAAGAAAAGTTTCCGCCGTGTACACCCAAATCACTGGATTTATTTGTACGGGCGGCAAAAAAAGCGGCAATGGATGTCGAGCAAATTACCGCCAAGGATATACATCGGTTGGCAGAGTTTGATGGGCTATTTATCCGGGAAACAACTGCAGTAAATCATCATACCTTTCATATGGCACAAAAAGCAGAGCGTGAAGGTCTGGCAGTAGTGGATGATCCCAGCTCTATCTTACGCTGTGGCAATAAAGTGTATCTTCATACTTTGTTTGAACAACATAAAGTACCTATGCCAGACGGTATTATGTTGTTCAAGCAGGATGAAGACAATCTGGAACGGGCAGCAGATGGGCTTGGCCTACCGCTGGTGCTGAAAATACCTGATGGCAGTTTTTCACGAGGCGTCATAAAGGTTAAAACGCTGACAGAATTGCGCTCTACTCTGGATACCCTGTTTGAGCAAAGCGCTATTATCCTGGCACAACGATATACCTTTACCGAATACGACTGGCGTATTGGTGTATTAAACGGCCAGGCTATTTTTGCTTGCAAGTATTTTATGGCTCGCAATCATTGGCAAATATACAAACATGGCAAGGCTAAAACCGAAAGTGGTGGTTTTAGCACCTGCGCAGTGAATGAGGTGCCGGCACATGTATTGGATGCAGCTATTCGTGCGTGCGCACCTATTGGTGACAGCCTTTACGGCGTAGATGTTAAACAAGACGGCGAAAAGGTTTACGTAATAGAAGTAAACGACAACCCGAATATTGATGATGGTGTGGAAGACTTGCACCTGGGTAACAAACTTTACGACATCTTAGTCGAAGACTTTATCCGCCGTATTGAATTAAAAAGATAAATTAAGAGGGATGCCTGCATGGATAGCAGGCACAAAAAAACCGGCGTAAGCCGGTTATTTTGGTGCAGATGGAGAGACTCGAACTCTCACGCCTTGTGGGCACAAACACCTGAAGCTTGCGTGTCTACCAATTCCACCACATCTGCGTTATGCCTAACACCAGCGTTTTTTCGCCAGGTGCCTAACATGGCGAGCAGTATAGCGATTCAAAATAACTAGTCAACTATTGAATTCAACTATTCTGCTCGTTTTTATCCGTTCGCTTATTTGCTGAGCAAGGCGCTATTTATTTCGCTTTTTTCAGCAAGCCAATTTCCTCTAAACGCTGCATTAAATAGTCGTTAGAGTTTATAGGCTCAGGATACCGGTTTGGCCGATCTGCACTGATACAGCTATCCAGTGTTTCAATCACATAGTCCGGATTAGGATGCATAAAGAACGGGATCGAATATCGAGGCTCGCCGGCGGCCATACCCGCCGGATTTACTACCCGATGAGTGGTAGATGGCAACACATGGTTAGTTAAGCGCTGCAGCATATCACCAATATTTACCACTATGGTGCCTTCAATGGTCGTTACCGGTAACCAGCTGCCATCGCGACGCAGAATTTCCAGCCCTGCTTCGTTAGAGCCAACCAGTAAAGTGATCAGGTTAATGTCTTCATGCTGGCCAGCCCGAATAGATTCCGTAGCGGTATCCTTAATTGGCGGATAGTGAATAGGCCGTAAAATGGAGTTACCATAATCTACTTTATCAGCAAAATACTGCTGTGGCTGGCCAAGGTATAACGCTAACGCCTCTAATACCCGATTGCCTAACTTTTCCAGCTCAGCAAATAAGGTGTAAGTGGCCTCTTTAAAACCAGGCACTTCAGCAGGCCAGATATTCGGGTATAAGCTTGGGTGCGGTGCCGGACCTTCCAGCTCGCGCCCTACGTGCCAGAACTCTTTTAAATCAGGGTGGTTAGAGTCTTTCGCCTTTTCGACCCCAACGGCAGTATAACCCCTGGCACCGCCCTGCCCTGGCTTATGATATTTAGTCTTAACCTCGGTCGGTAACGCGAAAAACTGCTTAATCGCGCTGTAGGTATTTGCTACCACTTCATCTGGAATACCGTGGCCACTAATGCCGCAGAATCCAAACTCAGTGTAGGCCTTGCCAATTTCGGCAACAAAGTTATCTTTGTCGGTGGCAAACCGTCTTATATCTAACGTTGGAACTTGCTGTGTCATATAAAAGACCTGTTTTTTAGCCTAAGGAAAAAAAGAACCCTGCAATTGCAGCGCTCATTAAGTTAGCCAATGTTGCAGCAAGCAGCGCTTTTAAGCCCAGCTCGGCAATATCAGCCCGACGACCTGGCGCCATACCGCCCAGCCCGCCTAATAAAATAGCAATTGAAGAAAAGTTAGCAAAACCACACAGGGCAATAGTAACGATTACCTGAGTATGGGCACTTAACTGATCTTTCACCTGCACAAAGTCGAGGTATGCGACAAACTCATTTATGACCAGTTTCTGGCCAATAAAACTGCCCGCTAAACGCGCTTCATCCCATGATACGCCAAGAATAAAAGCCAACGGCTGGAACACATAACCAAATATCAGTTGCAGCGTCAGGTTCTCCATACCAAACCAGCCGCCAACTCCCCCGACAATACCGTTAACCAGGGCGATTAGACCAACAAAAGCCAGTAACATAGCACCAACATTAAGCGCCAGTTGCATACCACTGGAGGCACCCGCTGCTGCGGCATCGATAACATTAGTATGCGGTTTCTCGGTGCTTATTTCGGTTAATTCATTTTTTGGTTGTTCGATTTCAGGCAATATTATTTTTGCCATTAAAAAGCCACCAGGGGCTGCCATAAAGCTGGCCGCTATCAGGTATTTCAGCTCAATTCCTAAACCGGCATAACCCGCCAATACAGAGCCCGCTACCGATGCCAGACCACCTACCATTACCGCGAATAATTCTGAACGGGTCATTGTCGGAATAAAGGGCCTGACTACTAATGGCGCTTCAGTTTGACCGACAAAAATATTGGCAGCTGCCGACATTGACTCTGGCCGGCTAGTGCCGAGTAATTTTTGTAAACCGCCGCCGATTAACCGGATAACCCAACTCATCAGGCCAATATGGTACAGCACCGCAATTAACGAAGAGAAAAAGATAATAATGGTTAGCACGTGAATGGCGAATATAAAGCCCTGAGAAAAACTCCCTAAATCACCGAACAAGAAAAGTATACCTGCGTTGGCGTAACCAATAACATTGGCGACAACCTGTGACACGCGGTACAACACATCCTGACCAAAAGGAACATAAAGTACAAAAGCGCCGATCACCAGTTGAATAGCAAAAGCCCCGCCTACCGTGCGCCAATTGATCCGATTACGATGTGCAGATGCAGCAAACGCCACCAGTAATAAGGCAAAAATGCCCACTAATCCCATCATATGTTATTCCCTGATTATTATTATTCTGCCAGTAACTGGCGAATTTTTGCTTTTATAATATCGATAGCGATCTGATTTTTACCACCGCGGGTAACCACCAAATCGGCATATTGCTTAGACGGCGCTATAAACTCAAAAAAAGCGGGACGCACGGTTGTTTCATATTGTTCGGTAACCGATGCCAGACTTCTGCCGCGGTCCTCCAAATCACGCTTAATTCTCCGCAATAAACAAATATCCAACGGGGTATCCATAAACACACTGATATCAAACTGCTGGCGCAGCTTTTCATCATTAAGCAGTAAAATACCCTCCACCAAAATAACTTTAGCGGCCTGCACTTTTATAGTCTCATCCAGCCGGGTATGCAATTTGTAACTGTACTGCGGCATTTCAATACTTTGTCCAGCACGCAAGCGCTGCAAATGTTCAACCAATAGGGCATGCTCAAAAGCGGAAGGGTGGTCGTAGTTAGTTAACACTCGTTGATCAAACGATAAATGGCTTTGGTCCCGGTAGTAGGCATCTTCCGATAAAATAGCAATACGCTCGCCACCCAACTCAGCAACCAACTCCTGATAAACGGTTGACGCAAATAAACTTTTACCGGATGCAGAGGCACCCGCAATAGCAATAATGGTATTTTTGGCCACAACATCGCCTACTTTCCGAAAAACAGCTGGCGATTATCGCTAATTATGCTGCAGATAGAAATAAAAACAGCTAAAAAAAGCCTGCACTATCGTTAGTGCAGGCTTTTTTGTGCGATTTAGCTCTGGAAACTCAACCGACTTGTTAAGTTACTTAACTCATCGGTATGAGCTCTAGAGATAAGCTTTAAATCTATATTTAAACTGTTCAACAGTTTAGAAATTATAATTAAAGCCTATACGCATTTGCCACAACGAGGCATCGCCCTGGCGGTTTTCTGGCGTAGTATCATTAAAATCAACGGTGTTAAACGATACACGTTTGGCAACACCCCAATCGTCATTTAACAGGTTGGTAAAGTTATCAATAACGAAGAAAACACTCGCATTGTGGCCAGCTGCGAAGCCCGGTAATTGCTGGCTAACACGAATGTCAACTTTATTCCACCATGAACCATTTTCGCCATTTCGCTCGTTACCCATAGGCAACACGTTGTTGCTGTCCAAGAATGGCGTGAAGTTATAAATATCGTTCACATCCTCTCTAGGAATAGTGCGGCTGTATGGGCGTCCTGATTGAATTAAGCCAAAGGCTGAAAAGGTGGTGTCATATCCGTCAAGGAACTCAACATCATAAGTCAGAGCGACAGTCAGTCTGTGTTCTATATTATAGTCAGATAAACTAGATACCTGTTCTTGTGGATCAGTAAACGCGCGGAACTGATAGTTAGAGAAAGCCACTGAACTGGTCATTGGCTGAACATCTTCCGCATGATTATAAGCATAACCAGTCGTTAAGTTGATGCCATTATCCCAAGACTTCATTAAACCAAATGAAACAGTATATGAGGTACTATCTTCAGAACTATTTGTTAAAACAAATGAAGGCAAACGAACGCTGTCGTAGATCGGATACCCTTCTGGGTTGGTCCCTGTTTGCTCTAAGTCTCCACGTAATACAATAGCTTGATCCTTAGTCACAGATACTAATAAATCAGCCTGCAATACGTAACCCTGCTCAGTTACATGCGTTGTACCAAACGATAACTTAGTTTCAGTAGGAATTTTGAAGTCAGGATCAAAGTAGTTGATTTCGTTATTGGCGCCTTGTCCTGCAGATACAGCATCATACAGCTCTGAAGGAACACCATAGCCAGGGCCGGCCGGAACGCCCGGTTCTACTCCACGATACACTACGTCGTCATCAAACAGTGAACGCGAGCCGTTGGTATAACCAAAGTTTCTACCTCTCTGGCCAAACTGCAATACGTTATTGTTAGAGAAGTTATTAGAGAACCAAACGTTTGGATTACCACCACTAAAGATGCCTAAACCGCCGCGTAAGTCAGTATTATCGTTCAAAGAATAATTAAAGCCAATTCGTGGTTGAATCAGTCCTTCACCATCAAGGTTAGTACCGTTAGAAAAACCATAAGAAGCTGTGAAATCCGGATTTTCCACTGGTCTTGAATCTGTTGTATACCAGTCGTAACGTAAACCTACTTTTAACTTAAGGTTATCTGTAGGGTAAAATTCATCCTGCGCATACAACGAATTAATTGCGTAGTCCCATACCGCCGCAGCATCATTTGGGTCGTGTGAAGGTGCGTTATTGTAGTAAATAGCAGAAGGATTACCAGATTCAAAAGCAGCAATACTATTGAAGCGCAATTCTGTTTCTGTATGTTGTACAAACACATTAAATACGTCTAACTCTTCACGTTCATAACCAAAAGTAAGCGTATGGTCATTATCAGTAATGTATTTACCACGCAGAATCAGACCTGCCACATCATAATTTAAATCATTTGCGTGGCGGCTGTCATCACCACCCAGGTATACAGTAACCCTATCACCAGAATCAGGATTTTGGACTCTGACCTGAACTTCTCCGAAATTACCACCTCCGACAAGCCCGCTTTTATTTTCAATAGAAACTTGACGATTATCCAGCTTCAAGTGAGATAACCGAACTTCAGTCGAGAACTTATCAGACCAATCAGAATAAAAAGACAATTGGTGAGAATTTAGCTCTGCTCCAACTTCGTATATATGATTGAGCAGTTCAAATTCATTTGAATCACCGTCAGACGTATTGAAGAAATTACCGTCGTTGTAATTGTAAGTGTAACTTAAACGGTGGTAATCATTGATATTCCAGTCAAGCTTAAGCAGAATTTTCTCATCTTCTTCAGGTAAGCTTGTTGGAACCGGACCTGGATCGTATTGATATAACTCATTCGATATTCTAATAATTTCGTTCAAATCTTCTTGACGAAGGCTTACTTCATTAAGAGCACCTGAACCAATAGCGCCACGGGTAAAGATACTGTTTCCTTCATACTTTTCATAAGATACAAAGGCAAAAAGTTTGTCTTTTAATAAAGGAACGCCGACATTGAAACCGTAACGTTTGTCGCTGTTTTCCGGTACATTAATGTCATCGCCTTCAAGCGAATCACCCTGTAAAGAATCATTCCCATAATCAAAAAACAAACCACCTTTAACAGTATTTGTTCCAGACTTAGTTACTGCATTAATATTACAACCGGTGAAACCTGTATAAACAACATCAAACGGTGCAATTTCTACTGAAACCTGGTCAATCGCATCGTATGAAAACGGCATTCTTACCGTAGGATATCCACTAGAGCCTAAACCAAAAGAATCATTGAGTTTTACACCGTCAACAGTAAGGCTGTTAAAACGATTACTTTTACCAACACACTGCACCGGGTTTGCGTCACCACGAGTTTCGTCAACATAAACGCGTGGGTCCATCCGGATGATATCGGTAATATTGCGGTTAATTGAAGGCGATTTCTGCAGATCTTCTAAATCAAATGTAGCTGAGGGTCCCATTTGCCCTAACGCAACGGCAGACAAACGACTAGCTGAAACATTAATTACTTCAATATTAGAAGCGGCATCTAACTGCAGTCCGACTTTGAACGTTTCACCAAGTTTCAAGAAAACATCTTCTACCGTCGTATCTTGAAAAGTATTCGAATCTACGATCACTTTATAAGGACCGCCAACACGCAAACCAGACAACAAGAAACTACCATTGCTGTTTACTGATACAGTTCTCGAAGAGCCTGACGGTATATGTATCACAGTAATTGCAGTATCTGCTGCCGGACTTCCGCTAGGTGAAGTAATCGTTCCTTCTATCGAAGAAGAAGTTTCCTGTGCCAGTGCAATATTACTCGCACCAAGTGCCAGTGTTACTGCAAGCGCTATACTCTTAATTTTCATATCGTTTATCACCTGGTAGTTAATAGTAATGTTCTAATTCCGTTTGAATACAAATCTTATGTTTAAGCTGGGGCAGAGTGTAACTAGTTTTTATGTCACTTTCGTTACATTGCAATTTAACCGGGAACTTTTAAGCTCTTCTGTAGTCAAAGTGCGCCTGTCACGCAAGTGTAACATGGCTGGTCAGAGTTGCGAATAATGACGGCTTAAATTGATTAAAAAATATCAATTTTTGAATAAAGCTGCAGCATACTGGTGTTTCAGCATTGGCTTGGTTATGCTACGCAGCCCGCGAAAAACTAACGATTAACTATGCTTAATAACCTTTATGTGTGCTTTTTCTTGCTGTTTACCGGAGTAGCTATGGCCAACCACGTCAGCGAGCTTAAGGTCGCAACTTTCAATGTCAGTATGGAATCTACTAATTATCTGCCGCAGGGAGAAACCGGCAATAACCAGGTGCTGGCGTCGATTCTTACAGATGGTAACAACCCTCAGGTAAAAAATATTGCTGCGATAATTCAGCGGGTAAGGCCTGATGTACTTTTATTAAATGAGTTTGACTATATTGCTGATCCGGAACAGGGTATTCAGGCTTTTATTAAAAACTATTTAAACCAGCCTCAGGCTGGTAGCGAGCCGATTAACTACCCTTACTTTTATTATTCGACGGTAAATACCGGACAACCCAGCCCGTTTGATTTAGACAACAGTGGTGAAGCTACCGGCGTTGGTGCTGACGCCTGGGGTTACGGTTTTTACCCTGGTCAGTATGGGATGGTTTTACTGTCGAAATACCCTATTGTTCACGATAATGTCCGTACTTTTCAGCATTTTAAATGGAAGGATATGCCAGGGTTTATGCCAACCAAAAAGCAGGACGGCAGCACCTGGTACAGTAGCGAGGCATGGCAGCAAATGCCTTTATCGTCTAAATCGCACTGGGATGTACCAATAAGTGTTGATAACAACACGGTGCACATTCTGGCAAGCCACCCCACTCCACCGGTATTTGATGGTCCGGAGAACCGCAATGGCATTCGCAACCATGATGAAATCCGCTTCTGGCTTGATTATCTGACCCCGGGTAACGCTGGCTATATTTATGATGATAACGGCAATACTGGCGGTCTGGCTACAAACAGTCGTTTTGTCTTAATGGGTGATTTGAACGCGTCAGTTGATGGCGATGGTGATGCAATCAACAGTGCCATTAAAGCCCTGGTAACTCATCAGAGAATAAACCAAAGCTTTACCCCGAAAAGTATAGGTGCAGCGCAGAACTCGCCAGAGCAGGCACATGCTAAATATCACACTGCCGCCTGGCGGATGCGGGCAGATTATGTGTTGGCTGCTGATTTTGGTTTTAATATTACCGATGGTGGTGTTTTCTGGCCTGCAAAAAACGAAGCAGACTATCTTATGGTAGGCACTCGTGGCGCCAGCTCAGATCACCGTCTGGTTTGGCTGACACTTGAATTAAGCGCTGAGTAATTCAGCGCGCAATTCAAATGAAGACACAACTAAAAAAACTCTCAGAATTTCAACACCAGGTTCTGCACATGAACCGTGACTTCTTCTCGGTCATGGTACAGGTGCTTAACCTGCAAGCGAAATTTAATATCGGCATCTACCAGACGTTGCTCCAGCTCAGCCAATATATCCGATACGGTTTCATAGCGTTTTTTCATCGGTAGTTTTAAGTTAAATATTGCTTCCTGACACCAGCCGTTAATCAGCCAATCGCCCATCCGCATTGCAACCCGCTGTGGCTGTTCAATCATGTCGCAAACAACCCAATATACATTTTTCTTTTGCGGCTCGAACTTAAAACCATCTACCGTTAAATGCTTGACCTGTCCGGTTTGCATTAATGACTCGGCCATCGGCCCGTTATCGATAGCGGTCACCATCATGCTGCGCTTTACCAACTGATAGGTCCAGCCCCCGGGGCTGGCGCCTAAATCAACTGCATTTAAGCCACCACCCAATCGCTTATCCCATTCGTGTTTTGGAATAAACTGCAAAAAGGCTTCTTCCAGCTTTAAAGTGCTGCGGCTGGGTGCTTCGTTAGGGAACTTCAAGCGCATAATACCGTTTTCCAGCGGGCTATTATTCTCAGGATAAGATACGCCAAGGTAACCCTGCTGGCCGCTTAACAGAAATAAATGCAACACCGGTGCCCGCTTTTGCTCTTTAAGCAATAATACGCCGGCTTTGCGCAATGACTGGCGAAGCGGCACCGTTAATTTACGCGCCAAAGTTGATAACGTTTTACCATCATTCGTTTCAGGATATTCAACCCTTAGCTCACCACAGCCGGTTAATTCAGCAGCAACGAGCGCTTCAAGCACGGGCGCTATTCGATCTTCAGATGGCAATTCAAGCAGTGGTGCCTGCAGCAGACACCACTGGCGGATAAAAATAAAATGCTCAAATGGATAATCCCGATAAAAGGTAGCCAGGCCATCTGAATCATAAGCTTCGAAAATAACAAAAGCTGAATTCGCCGTTAGTTTACAAAAACCAAAAACGTCATAGTTACTGGCTTTGTCCTGAATTTCCGCGGCACATTCTTTTTCAAAACCAGCCCGGCAGTACAATAGTAATTGTTTCATCTAACATCCTTTCGCCAGGCGCTTATTGCAAGCATTAACCAGCTAATAATCAAAATTTGTCCACCTATTGGCGCTAAGGCAGAATGATACAAAGGTAATTTCAGCACGCCGGCACACAGTGTCCAGACAAACAGCCAGAGCCCCAGATGCCAAAATAACGCGACAGCTTTTAGCAGCCTGCCAGAACCTGGCTGACGCCCAATAACCATCAACGCCAGAGTATGAAATGCCAAGATACTGATAGCACTTAACAAGCTGCCAAACCCTTTTGTGTCAAGCCCCACCCACAAATGCATAAGTGCGGCCGCTAACCCTACTACTGCTGCGCCGTATAGAGCAGCCAAGCTGTTACTTACTGGCCAGAAGAATTTCATCTATTACCCCATTGCAATATGCTGCGGCCTGGTAAATCAACTGTTGCTGCTGTAATTTGCTGGCTTTGGTCGGTTTAAAATCATGATCTGCCGTCGCCAGCCAATGTATCCTGACATCTGGCCAGCTTAACCCCGCTAACTCAGTGCGTTTACCAAACGGATCCCGCTCGCCCTGAATAATATACAAAGGCGCTGTCAACCGGGCAAAGTGTTCAGTACGCCAGCTGTTTTTACCTGGCGGGTGAAATGGATAGCCAAACGCAAATATCGCCCTGACCTTTGGCACTTCCGACAAATTAAGCATGCTGGCAACCCGACCACCCATCGACTTTCCACCAATAAATAAGGGTGTCCCGGAGTTGACTATATTGATCTGCTCTAAAAAGTCTTGCTGTAACAACGTCATTTTCTCAGGAGGACGTTTACGCCCCGACTCAATGCTTTGCTGCATATAACGGAAGTTAAAACGCTGCGCTTTGATATTATGCGCCCCGAGCGCCTCGGCCAGGGCAATCATGTAAGGGCTATCACAAGCTGCTCCTGCACCATGGGCTAAAATTAAGCAGGCCTTGGGGTTAGTCAATGGCAACAGCATTAGTAAATTGTTGTTCAGTAAATAGTTGTTGTTCCGCTGTTACCATATCAACCATCCACTGTCGAAACGCGGTAATTTTACCCAGCTCTGCCTGGCTTTCCCGGCACACCAGATAATAGGCATCTTTACTAATCAGCACATGGTTAAAAGGTACAATTAAACGACCAGAGTTAATATCGGGCCGCGCAAGTACGTTATGCGCCAACGCCACCCCCTGGCCATGAATAGCAGCCTGCAACACCATTGAAGAATGGCTGAATATTGGCCCCTGATTCACATTAAACTGTTTAAAACCCTGGCTGGTAAACCAGGCTTTCCAGGCCCGGCGTGAGCTATCATGCAGTAAATTATGTTTTGCTAAATCTGTAGGTTCATTCAGCGGCTTTCCGCTGTTAAGCAGCAATGGCGAGCATACCGGCAACAGATATTCCGTATGCAACTTATCTGCATGTAAATTACGCCAGTTGCCCCGACCATAATAAATGGCGACATCTACATCATCGGTTAATGACCCTTCATCCAGATCCACCGCTTTAATCCGGACATCAATATCCGGATGCTGTTCACTAAACTGATTTAAGCGTGGTACTAGCCACTGAATGGCAAAGCTTGGTTGCAAACTAACGGTCAACGAGCCTTTAGCACCGCGTACCAGTAACTTTTCAGTGGCCTCATGTAACTGTAGAAAAATTTCTTTAATATCCAGAAAATAGCTTTGCCCCTCTTCTGTCAATAACAGCGAGCGGTTTTTACGCATAAACAACTTTAAACCAAGATGATCTTCTAACGCCTTGATCTGATGACTTATCGCAGCCTGTGTTACATACATTTCTTCGGCAGCCTTAGTAAAACTAAGGTGTCGGGCTGCTGTTTCGAAAGCCTTTAACGCATTTAGTGGTGGCAGACGACGCGCCATAAATTTACTTAGCTCAATAGTTAACTAGCTGGGGGCTTGTAGCCTTCAATTTCAATATCCTCGCCCTGAAACAAAAAGGCGTCCATCTGTTGCTCCAGAAATTGCCGATGTTCAGGATTCATCATATTCAGCTTTTTCTCGTTAATCAGCATAATTTGCTTAGCCTGCCACTTACTCCAGGCCTCTTTGCTAATCGACGCAAAAATTTTACTGCCAAGCTCACCCGGATATAACTGAAAATCCATTCCAGGCGCCTCTTTTTGCAAGTACTGACAAAAAACCGTTCTACTCATCAACTTTACTCCTCATTACGGGGTTGTAATGCCTGCAACTGTTGCAGCAGGATTTTAGCAGGTGCAGATAACCCCACCTGCGGTAATTGCGCTATTGTAAACCATTGTGCAGCCGTTTGCTCCTGCACCAGTTCAGGTTTTGTCGCAAGCTGCACTAACAGAGGGGTTATCCATAAGCGAAAATGACTGAAAGTATGTCGAAATGCTGGTAGTTCAAGTGCTGTTGCTACTTTTAAATCGTTTAACAGCAGGTAATCTGATCGTTGCTGTTCACTGCCAAACTCAATAAAGCCATATAGGCCGCCCCATAAACCACTTGCAGGCCTTTGCTGCAAAAGTATCTGCTGCTGGTACTGCAGCATTAACCAGAAGCTTTGTTTCTCCGGGATGGTTTTTGCTGGTTTTTTTGCAGGATAAGCCATTTGCTCACCGGCCTGAGCTGCGCGGCAGTTTAAATGCAGTGGGCACTGTGCACAGCGGGGTTTGCTGCGACTGCATAATGTTGCTCCCAGGTCCATCATCGCCTGATTAAATGCCGAGACCTGTTCTCCTTGCGGGGTAACCTG
Organism: Arsukibacterium sp.; assembly: GCF_041616895.1. Lineage (GTDB taxonomy): Bacteria > Pseudomonadota > Gammaproteobacteria > Enterobacterales > Alteromonadaceae > Alishewanella. The sequence goes on along the minus strand of NZ_JBFJPY010000022.1, from coordinate 23,230 downwards.
TTCAGCCAGCGCCCATAACTGCTGCTCTACCGCTTTATTGCCTGGCCAACCGGCAACGGCCGAAAAACGGCTTAATACCCTTTTGCAATTGCCATCTAAAATAGGATAGTGCTGCCCCAACGCTAACGACAAAATGGCTCCGGCGGTAGAGCGCCCAATGCCTGGCAGGGCAAGTACTTGGTCAAATTCAATCGGAAATTTTCCATCATACTCAGTCGCTATAATCTGCGCCGTTTTGTGTAAATTACGGGCACGGGCGTAGTAACCAAGCCCTGTCCACAAATGCAGTACCTGATCCAGTGGCGCAGCCGCTAAACTTTTTATATCAGGAAAACGTTGAATAAACTGCTCGAAATAAGGAATTACGGTAGTTACCTGGGTTTGCTGCAACATCACCTCACTGAGCCAGGTTTTATAAGGTGTTTTATTTATTTGCCATGGCAGCGTTTTACGACCGTGTAACTGATACCAGCTAAGCAGCTGATCTGAAAACCAATTAGCAGTATCTTTTTGCAACAGCGCTCTCCACATCCCAGCCAACTCGCGAATTGCTGCGCAGTATAAGCAGCTTGCAGTTGAAAGCCAACGCAAAACGTCAGTTGAGCTTCTGTTCTAATATCCGCATAATGTGCGCCGCAGTTTGATTATGGAGCCATAAATGACCAACACCCCAGAGCAACCAGAAACTCAGGAACCGGCCGCCGGGCAAAGTGAAAATGTGCCTTACATGCGTAAAATCCGCTCTTTTGTGCTGCGTGAAGGCCGGCTGACCAAAGGTCAGCAAAATGCCCTGGATAACCACTGGCCCGCATTTGGTTTAGCTTATCAAAGCACACCATTAAACCTGACTGAGGTATTTGGCCGTGCTGCGCCAGTGGTGCTGGAAATTGGCTTTGGCATGGGAAAGTCATTGGTTACGATGGCTCAACATGCCCCCGATAAAAACTTTATCGGTATTGAGGTTCATAAACCCGGCGTTGGCGCTTGCCTGGGCGATGCAGCGGCTGCTGGGCTTGGCAATTTACGTTTATTTGAACATGATGCAGTAGAAGTGCTTAATGATACGATAGCCGATAGTAGTCTGAGTACTGTGCAATTGTTTTTCCCTGATCCCTGGCATAAGAAACGCCATCACAAGCGGCGGATAGTGCAGCATGATTTTGTCCAGTTATTACGCCAGAAACTGCAGATTGGTGGGGTGTTCCATATGGCAACCGACTGGCAAAACTATGCTGAGCATATGCTGGAAGTCATGCAGACAGCAGAAGGCTTTGCTAACTTATCTGCTACCGGCAATTATGTTGAACGCCCGGAGCACCGGCCTCTTACCAAATTTGAACAACGTGGGCAGCGCCTCGGCCATGGCGTCTGGGATCTTATGTTTGAAAGGATAAGTTGATGCTCACTAACGCCAGCCAGATGCTAATGCGTAATATTGCCGATTTAACCGGCAATATTCTAATTGTTGAACCAGAAGCTGATGAAGTTTGCCGCAGCCTGCTGGCAAACCTGCCAAAGGCTGCAACCTTAAGCTGTTACACCACAAATGCTGCCGTTGCGAGCACCTGGCAGCACTCCTCAGCAACGTGTTATTTCAGTGCGTTACCAACATTCAACCAACAATTTGACACTGTGGTGATCTTTTACCCGAAGAGTAAAGAGCAACTTAATCTAACGCTGGCAAACCTTGCTCCTGCCTTAGGTGATAACAGCCAGCTTTATCTGGTTGGTGATAATAAGGGCGGCATTAAAAGCCTCAGCAGCCATGCCGATAAATTAGGCTTACAAGCTAATAAACTGGACAACGCTAAGCATTGCCTGTGGTATTACTTAAGTGGCTCACTACAACTCCTTGCCAAACCAGCATTTAGCCAGCACAAACTAACCATTAACAGTACCGAACTTAATATTTGCTCCATCGCCGGCGTGTTCAATCATGGCAAACTGGATATTGGTACTGCTTTATTGCTTGATAATATTGAACATATTGTCAAGGGCAGTGTTTTAGATTTTGGTTGTGGCAGCGGCGTAATCGGCGCTTATCTAAAAAAACGCCACAATTCGCTCAATTTATATTGCTCAGATGTCAGTGCGCTGGCCACTGAAGCCACCCGTCAGACCCTTAACGCGAATAAGCTGCAAGGCACGGTAATAACAGCAGATGGCTTACCGGCACAACCTGCAAGCTTTGATCATATTGTCAGTAATCCGCCGTTTCACACCGGCATAAAGACCGACTATAGTATCAGTGAAGCGTTTATCAGCCAGAGTAAAAGCCGTCTTAATGTCGGTGGAAGTTTAACACTGGTTGCTAACACGCATCTGGCATACCATACGCTGCTTGAACAAACCTTTGGCAAAGTGGCAATATTGGCTAAGACCAATGGCTTTGTTATATATCAGGCAATTAAAAGGTAAGGCAATGAAAAAAGGGGTAATGATGCTGGCATGGCGAGTACTGGGGGTACCCCTGGTTATCGCAGGAGTAATGCCGGCACAAGCCGATGTACCACAGCAGTGTATTCAAAACAAAAACCGGTTTAAAGCCTGTCCTCACCAGCTGTATCGGGCTGATATACTGCCATCTCAAAACGAATTACAGTTAATCTGTATTTGCGTGACAGATTTTCTGCCACTGCTGCAACAACCCGGCAGCGAACAACAAAGAATTGAACAAAATATGACTCGGCGCCAGTATCAGGCGGAATATAAAGAAGATCTACCCGTGATCCTGGCCATTCTCAAACGGCAACGTTAATCAGCCAGTAAGATAACTCTGCTATCGAATAAGCCAAGATACTCTTCTGTCTGCTGATACAAAACAGGAACCAGATATAGCTTATTATTCGTTACCCAATAAAGTGCATTTTGCTGAAAATCACGAGCCAATTGCATTGCCTGTAATTTCTCGCAAAATATTATCCAACTCTTTTCCTGAAATTTTAAATCGGCCGAGGCGCCGATAACTGCCCGAAATGGCATGCGTGCTTGTTGTAGAATTCCTTCAAACTGTTTGTCCAGGCACAAATTGATATGCGGATTTTTAAGTTCTCCGGCCGGATTCTGAGCGCTGATAATCGCAAAATCTAATTGCGTTGCCAGGCGTTGCCGGCAGATAAACACACTGTCTTTATAAGCTTGCCATAACGACATTTGTTGCACCTACTGGAAACAATCCAGATAACTATACCCGTCAGCCAGAAAATTACCAAACAGGTTTGCTAAAACGTCCTTAACTGCATAACATCAATGCTTAATCTGGAACAGTTGCAGCAATGTCAGCTAAAAGTGAGCAATGCATGAAAGCAGTAGTCAACACCAGTTCAAAAACCAGTACTATCAGAAGTGCCTTGTTTGTCGGTGTAATGGCGATTTGCAGCCTGACAACTTGTGTTGCAATGCTCGCTTCAACGTTGCACGATATCGGACAACAGCGTAAAGCTCTCATTCGAGAACTGCAAACTTACGCCAGTATCATCGCCTTCAATGCTCAAGCCAGCTTTGTCGCAGCAGAACAACGCATCGTAGAATCTGAGGCAAAATTTACCGATGAAAAGGAAAATATCTACAACGATTTTGCCCACCTAGAAGAAAATCGATTGCACTCCTTTGCTGCCGTTCCAATGTTTCACAACATCCATATTTACCGGTTGCAAGCTGCCTCCGATAAATTAGCACTGTACTCAATTTACAACGCCCGTGGTATTGGCCCTTATCCGGCGCAGTTCGACAAAGTTGCCTCTTTTTCAACCCCACTATCCTCTGACAATCACATAGAGTTGAGTCAGGAAATCAGAGTTGGCGATGCTCTTGCAGGTTATGTTTACATCAGAGCGAGTCAGCAAGAATTGCAGACGTACATCCAAAATAACGTGTTAATCGATCTGTTGATAATTATCGGCGTTTTAATTGTTGCGTATTTTCTGACCAGGAAACTCGATCAACGCTTTACCACACCAATAAATCAGCTAATGCAGCTGGTGCAACGTATTGCTAAAGATAAAGAATATCACCTGCGTGCTCCGCAGACTAATGTGGAGGAGTTCAATGTGTTAGGTAAAGCGCTAAACACGATGCTCGACAAGGTTGAGCGGCAAATTATAAAGCAACAACAAACTGAAACAGAAATTCGTGAACTTTATCAAGCTCTTGAACAAAAAGTAAACGAGCGCACCGATGCGCTGAAATCATCAAATCAGGAGTTATTGAATACCCTTGCTACCTTGCATCAATATCAGAATCAAATCGTCGAAACAGAAAAAATGGCCAGTCTGGGCCAAATGGTAGCCGGCGTTGCTCATGAGGTAAACACCCCTATTGGCCTGGGAGTAACCGCATCAACTTTACTGCAAGACAGGCTGACTCAGATAGAGCGGGCATTTACAGATAAAAAGCTGACCTCTTCCCAGCTGGGTAGATTTTTAAGTGAAAGCAAAGAAAACCTGGGGATTATTTATCGCAACCTGGAGCGCGCAGCAGGCTTAATCAGCAGCTTTAAACAGGTAGCGGTTGATCAATCGCACGACAGCCAGCGCAACTTCAATATGGCGCAACTGATAAATGAGGTTTTACTATCTTTAAGGCCTAACCTTAAAAAAAGTCATCATCAGGTCATAGTTGAATGCCCGCCAGAACTGATTATTGAGAGTAAGGCCGGGCCGATAAACCAAATTCTGATTAACCTTATAATGAATAGCCTTATTCACGCCTTCGAGAATACCGATCAGGGTAAAATCACTATTTCCGTAAAAATCAGCGGCACGCGCTGTAAGCTATCCTATCGTGATAATGGCAATGGTGTACCTGAGAATATTAAAAAACGAATTTTTGATCCCTTCGTTACCACTAAGCGAGGCGAAGGTGGCAGTGGTCTGGGCTTACACCTGGTATATAACCTGGTTACCCAGGCTTTAAATGGCACAATCAGTTTTAATAGCACCCTTGGTCAAGGTGTGCAGATACTTATCGACTTTCCGGTCATAGATAATAGTCACAAAAACAAAAATCAATAATACCTTATTGTATTAAAACATATTTTTATTTATTAATAAGCAGTTACTAATGATTAAGTGCCAATTGTTAACAAAATTCTTGTTAACAATTGGGCAGCCCGCTATAATTGCGCCACTATTTGACATGTCCACGGCAACTATAGTAATTAGTGCGCTATACTGTTCACAAAAAAAACATAAGGTTTAACTCTAATGCAAACACCTGTGATTCTGATCGTTGAAGATGAAGAAGTTACCAGACTCAATCTGGTTAATCTGTTCCAGGGTGAAGGCTATGATGTCATCGAAGCAGTTAATGGCGAAGAGATGTATCAAAAGCTGGAACAAAATCCGGTTAACCTGGTTGTTATGGACATTAACTTACCAGGCAAAAACGGTCTTATCCTGGCACGCGAATTACGTCAGAAAGAAAACATTGGTTTAATTTTCCTAACAGGTCGTGACAGTGAAGTAGACCGGATCCTGGGTTTGGAAATTGGTGCTGATGACTATCTGACTAAGCCTTTTAACCCACGCGAATTAACAATTCGTGCCCGTAACCTGCTGGGCCGCACAGTGGCTCAACCTGTGGTTGAAGAACATAAAAGTATTGTAAAGTTTAATGGCTGGACGCTGGATGAAAACAGCCGTAACCTGACTTCCCCCACAGGCATGGCTCGTCGTTTACCGAAAGGTGAATATCGCGCACTGCGTTTAATGCTGGACACACCAGGCAAAATCTTTACCCGTGAACAGCTTATCCGCCACATGACCGGCCGTGATTTACGTCCGAATGACCGCACGGTAGATGTGACCATCCGCCGTATCCGCAAACATTTTGAATCTGACATCGACAGCCCGGAGTTAATCAGCACTATCCACGGTGAAGGTTACCGCTTTGTTGGTAAAATCGATAAGTAGAGATAAAAAGCTAACTTATTAGGAGTTAGCTTCTATAAATTCTTGCAGAGCAGCCAGGTGCTGCTCTATTTTTAAGTGATAATCGACCAGTTGACGCTCCATGCCATGCCAGCCTGCTGGGCCCTGTTCAAACATTTTTGCCTGTTGCTGTACCCAGAGCAGACCAACTGATGCTGCCGCTCCTTTTAGTTTGTGCGCCGACTCTTTAAAGTCTTCGGGGTTTTGCTGTACCGCAGCTTCAATCATCTTATTAATGTAGCCGGGTAATAGCTGCGCAAATAGCTGGGCGCTGCGCTTCATCGCGTCTGGTCCCAGTGACTGCATATAGTCCTGCAAAGTTGCCATATCCAGAATTTGGTTCTCTGTATCAACCTCAGTACCGGGACTTAACTGTTGCAACTTTAACGCACTGGGCGAAAACAGTTGTGCCAGCATCTGATCAAGCTTGTTGGTATTTATTGGCTTTGCTAAAGCGCCATCTACCTGAATATCCGTTAATTGCTCTTCAGCCTTTCTGACATTTGCACTGAGTACCACTATTGGTATGCTTTGCAAATGGCTTTCATTGCGGATATAACGGGCAATCTGATCACCGCTCATATCAGGCAACTGCATATCAAGAAGCACCAGATCAATATCGTCTTCGGTTTCCAGCAAGGCTATGGCATCTTCGCCTGTTTCTGCGTGGATAACGCTATGCCCGCGTTGCTCAAGCAGGGCTATGGCAATTTCCGCGTTCAGTGGTACATCTTCAATCAACAATATAACCAGTTCCGGGCAGGACACCGTAGTATCACTTGGTGCACTTACCTGCTCCGTTGGTAGCAAGATACTAAAACAACTGCCCTCGCCGGGTTTGCTGGTTAAGGAGACCTCCCCCCCCATAGCTTCAACCAACGCGCGTGACACCGACAAGCCAATGCCAGAACCAACAATACTTAGCCGACGGCCATCAGTAGACTTATAGTACATGTCAAAGATGCGTTCCTGCTCAGCAGTGGCAATGCCAATACCAGTGTCCTGAACTTTAAATAGCAGCTGTGCATGATTAGCATTTAGCGTGCAATCAAGGCCTATCTGCCCGTGAGCAGTAAATTTAACCGCATTATTTAGCAGGTTCCATAGCACCTGACGCAATCGGGTTGCATCAATTTTCAAATAGGTATCCATATCGCCCTGACAACGCAGTATAAAATTCAGCCCCTTTTGCTGGCAAATTAGCTCTGCGAAGTTAGCAATATCATTTAAAAAGCCCTGAATATGGATACTTTGATAAACAATATCTAAGTCCTGGCGGTCAATTTTGTCTAAATCAATAATATCATTGAAAATATTGCCAAGGGTCTCCGCACTGCTGAAGATAGTATTAGCCCAACTGTGCTGTTCAGGCCCTAAGGTGCTATCAAGTAACCGCCGGCTCAACCCAACAATACCATTAAGCGGCGTCCTAAGCTCATGGCTCAGTGTGGCAATAAATTTACCTTTGTCCTGATAGGCTTTTTCAAGGGCCTGCTCTGCCAGTTTCCGCGAGGTAATATCGCGACCAAAACCCAGTAAGCCAATGTAGCGTCCCTGGCCATCGTAAAATGGCACTTTACGCATTTCAAACCAGAGGATCTGACCGTCCTGCTTCACAAACTCAACATCCAGGGTTAGCTCGGTGTGTTCTGCTGCTGCCTCATATTCCGTTAAAATAGCAGCCTGAGCACTGTCTTCGGTATACAGCTCAGCAGGATGAAAGCCTATAAGCTCCTGCGATGTTTTCCCCATGATAATTTCAAACATCTTGTTGCAACTGGCCAGATGACCGTTTTCATCGCGGTAGTAGAATAAATCAGGCGAGCTATCAACGATAGAACGGATCAGTAAACTTTGCTCTTCCAGTTCCTGCTGGGTTTTTTTACGCTCAGAGATTTCTTTGCGTAGCTCATCAACAGCACGTCTTTTCGCCTGAAACGCCTTCTTACGCTCTTCTATTTCAAAGTTCAGCTGTCGGATACTGTCCTGCATATTCTGGTTTAGCAGGCGCTCCTGATGAGCAGAGTCTTTCAGGTATAGCAAGGCGGCATTTAGGTGCAGCACCAGATAAAAAACGATGAGAATAACAACGGGGCTAGCGAACATGACGAGGATTGACTGGGCCTTAAGCATTGACCAGTCAACCTCCACCGCGAATAATGCAGCGTAGGTATAGTGCCCCATTACCAGCAATGCCAGCAAACTTAGCCACAATAAAAGGCCGAGGCGAAATTTACCCCAGCGCTTTATCAATGCAGCAAAAGCTTTAACCTTTGGGTGTACCGGACTTTGCATTATTCGATACCCTTTACAAGGTCATGTTCCACAAGCGCCTTAATTGGCGGGTTGCAGGTCTACCATCATATTGCGATATGAACAGTATGCTACGTCTTCTGCTTGCTGTCTAAAACTACCCTGGCGGGTATAAGAACTATGGTCTTTATAAATGGTCACCGCATAGCCCTGGCCAACTTTCATGGCACGCCCTTCTGCCTGGCGAGCCTGAGTCAGGCACAATAAATGACTCACTTGCTTATAATTATCACGTTCAAATATCTCACCCGAGCTCAGTAGAGGTTGCGCCGGATTATTAGGGGCAAATTTCCAGTTGGCAAAGCGGCTTCGCATCAGGTTTGCGTTTATTTCCAATTCATCGCCCCGGGTCAGATAATGGGTTACCACATTACGCAGCGTCAAGGCATTACCTTCACCACTGCTATTGGCGTTACTCATATCAACCACATAAACACCTGCCTCGCCGAGCACGGCCATCCGTACAGCAGGCTGTTCAGGATTAACGCCAAAACCTACCAGTAAGCCAGTATTTTCATCAATACCAAAACCAAAGCGGCTTTGGGTATCGTGCAGCAAGCGGATCAAGCGCCCCTGCCGACCACGCTCAGAAAAATGGGTATCGAGCACTCCCCAGCGAAATAATCCCAGACCACCGGCGCCGCTGTAAGTAAGGTGGCTTTCTGCCAGACCATTACTGCAACTCAAATCTTTATCACAGCCTACCTCAGGCGCTGGCAGATCGAACGCACCAAATTGCATAGCATTAAAACTGTCACCATTGGTTATCATTGGAGTGCGTTGCCCGTTAAAGCTGCCACCTGACATCACAGCCGTGCCCGCGCTGGTACCCGCCACCACAATTTGGCCAGCTGCCAGCATTCGCTCTATCTGTTGTAGCTCGGCTGAGGCAGAGCCGTCATCAAGCCGCAAGGCTTTTAAGGTTAAACTCTGGTCGCCACCGTTAAAAAAGATTCCATCTGCCCGTCGAATTTTTGCTACAGCGCCTTTACTGCCGTCCTGGCAAAACTCAGTTTTCTGAGTCATTAAATCAGGGTACACCCGCTGGCGTTGATAAGTGCCATGCTGCTCGGCCAGATGTTTATCCAGTTCTGCACAGCTATTTTTATCACCGCTCTGCCAGGCAGCCTGATAGGCTGCACTGATAGGTAGCCAGCTAACATCAGCTCCGGCTTCGGTAAATAAATTAGTATAAAAATCAACAGCCGCAAACGGATCGCGTGATGATGCAGTAACCACCAGGATCCTTGGTTTACGTTGCTCCCCCGCTACTTGCTGAGCCATAGCGACAAACTTCTGATACAGCTCCACCGTAAACTGATTTTTTGTGTTGGCCAGATCGGCAAATTCCCGGCTCCGTTGACTGGTTCGGTTTGCACTCTTTTCAGTCATTACCGGTACTTCCAGCTGATCCAGCACAAAATTCAGCTCACGGCCGTTTAAACCAGCATAAACCGTGCGTCCAGATACCCAGATACCATCCACTTCAATCTCGGCGCTGCGCCACAATCTCTGCAGTTCGCGTTCAGAGACCCGGTCATTAGCCAGTTGTCCCCGCAAAAACTCTAAAATGGCAAGGGTTTGCTGTTGTTCAATGATTCGATCTTCTGACCAGAACCCTGGACTGTTAATCGCTTGCAGATTCTCGGCAGTCAACTGAAACACACTATGTTTTTTAGCCGCCGCAGAAAACACATCGTTGCTGAGACAATCCCTGGTGCTGGTTGAGCTACAGGCGGCAAGCCCGCCACCCATCAACAGCATTGAGTATTCAGGCATCGTTTTATTTTCATCATTGGCACTAAGAGTAAAAACCGGCATTGCCATTAAAATGGCTGATAAACAAACAGTTATTTTTTTCATCGGCTCTTTCTTATTGTTTTTCAGGCCACCAGGGCCTGCAGACTACTGATAATGCGCCAGGCGCGAACCCCATATTTAAGGCATACAGATTATCCTGTATTGACATCTTTGCCAATTAGAAGTAGAAATAAGATTGTTTTCGGCGCTGATTTAATTCATTGCCGGAAACAAAATATTGAAATTTATAACTGATAACTCACTTTTTAAAGTAGCGATATGTTAAAGAAAGCACTAATGCTCGGCTCATATCACTATTCGTCATACTACCTTTCTGAGTGGTTTAACGAATAGAAACCTATCAGGCAACTGCGGTTAGCCTGAAGTGTTCTATTTAAACAAACCCATTAAAGCAAAAATAAAGCAAATTACAGGCTATGCCGATCCTTAGCTGATCGCATGCCTAAAAAACACAGGTGTAACTATGCGTAACTTAACTCCACTGGCGCTGGCTATTGCTGGCAGCTTACTCGCGTCTCCTTTTAGCTATGCACAAGAAACGGCCAAAGAAGAAGAAAAAAAAGTAGAACGAATTGAAGTTACCGGTTCAAGGATCAAAGGTGTTGATCTGGAAGGCACTCAACCACTGGTTGTTATCTCTGCAGAAGATATTAAAAACTCAGGGGCCAGTTCAATTTATGATCTGTTAAAAGATCTAGGTCAGGTGCGAGGTGGTAGCGGTACCTTCTCTACTTCTGAGAGCGGTGCAACATCTACTTCGACTCCAGCCGGTCAGGCAGCAGCATCGCTGCGTGGTCTTGGTCCATCTTCAACATTGACGCTGGTAAATGGCCGCAGAATTGCCGCCTCTTCGTTTGCCGCCGGCACTCAGAACTTTGTTGACGTTAACAGCATTCCGTTGGCAGCCATTGAGCGGATAGAAGTGCTGGCAACCGGTGCTTCAGCAATTTACGGTGCCGATGCTGTGGCCGGGGTCATTAACTATATTCTGAAAACAGATTATGAAGGTGCAGAGCTTAACGTATCCTATGGCAACAGTACTGCTTCATCAGATGATGCGAAAGTTAACGCTAACATTGTGCTGGGTACAGAACTGGCCGGCGGTAATCTGACCATATTTGCTGACGTCTATGATCGCAAGGGCTACACTGCGCAGGATCGTGACTTCACCCGCAACCCAAATTTGGTAAGTAACTACTCTTACTTACCGAAAGGCGTACCTAACATTTATTTCTTTTCGGCCGTTAGCGGCGACGAAATAGCCAGCCCGGGCTGCACCAGCGAACTGGTTACCACCGAATTTGGCGAGCAAATCTGTGCATACTATGCAAACGAGGATGATGTACTGGAAACGCCGTTTGAAAGTGCCTCTGCCGGCTTTAATTTCCGCAAAGAGCTGGGCAACAACCTGATATGGAATACCGACTTTTTCTACAGCCACACCTCATCGGTTTCTTCGTCCAGCCCAGCCCCGATTAATCAGGTTGATGACAGTGAAGGTGCCTGGGTTCAGGAAACCGCACTGGATGTTTTCCCTGACGCCGTGCGCGACTCGTTGCTCGATCAAATTTATATTGACCCCTTCACCAGTGTGGCGGGTCAGCGGTTGTTTGGTTTTCAGTTCGATGCTCGCTTTAATACCCCAAGAACCGTTGAAGTGACCAGCGATTCATTCCGGCTGGTTAGCAGTATCGCTGGCAGTACTGACAACTGGGATTGGGAAACTGCGGTATTATTATCACGCTCTGAGTCGGAGCAAGAGGCGATAGCTGGTATTTACAATCGCTATAAATATCATGCAGCTATTGCCGGCGAACTTTGCCAGGACGGTACTATCGCCAGCTATAATAGTGATGCCGGCACGTTAACGTGCGGCAGTGGTGCAGGTCTGGCGGGGGTCTACAACCCGTTTTTAGCCAATGATGCAGGAAATGAAGCACTATTAGCACTGGCTCAGGAAGTTCCTACCCGCGATGGTGTTAGTACGGTTTATGGCTGGGATGCACGGATAAGTGGTGATTTATTTGAGTTGAATGGCCAGCTGGTGCGCTCGGCATTTGGTCTTGAATTACGTAAAGAAGAAATTACTGATACGCCATCTGCTAACGCTCAGGCCAGTGCCGCCAATGGTTACCTGGTAGATGTCTTCGGCTTTGGTTCCAGCCTCTCTGCTGCTGACCGAACCCAGATGGCCGCTTTTGCCGAAATTTACGCGCCCTTAACTGATACGGTTGAATTACAACTGGCTGGCCGCTACGACCACTACGATGATTTTGGTAGCACCTTAAACCCTAAAGTCGGTATTACCTGGCGGCCGTTGGACAGCTTAGTGATTCGAGGCTCCTGGGCCACTTCATTCCGGGCGCCGTCACTTACTCAGGCAGGGGTAAAACTAAGAACCACTACCGCAACCTTTGATTGTAGTGCTAACCAAACCGTTTCTGACTTGTACTGTGACGGTGCCGGTTTTACCAGCAGCCCGAATGTGCTGGAACTGGGTAATGCTGCGCTTGAAGCCGAAACTTCAGAGTCTGTCAGCGTTGGTTTTGGCTGGAGCCCGACTCAGGACACCACACTTACCGTCGATTACTGGCAGTTTGAGCATAAAAAACTGGTCGATACCGATATGACCGCAATGTTGGCCCGCACGGCAACTGATGCCAGTGTCCGTCATTGTGGCCTGGTGCCTGATGGCGAACTGGGTATCTCTTACGATCCTGACTTATGTGATGTTACCGATCTGGCCGGACGAACTGTTGAAGATGACGGCGCCAATATGGCAGAAATCCTGGATGCCTGGGTTGAGTACGACGATCCGCGCTTTGCTGAATTGCCGCTGTTCCGTGACCATGTTATCCAGCTGGATAACGTTGGCCGCCAAGACGTTAGCGGTATTGATGCTAGTTTCAGCCATACTCTTGACTTGGCCGGCGGCCGCTTAGGGCTGGATCTGGACTGGACCCACTACCTGGAGTTTGAGCGCAATAAAGCAGGCTCGGATGAAGTTGAGGCATTAATTGGTACTTTCCGTTATCCGGAAAATATCGGTAGTGCCCGCATTTCCTGGAGCGGCGAAGCGCTTTATCTGGGGTTAACCGCGCTGTATACCTCGTCATACCTGGACGATACTGCGCGGTTACGCAGTCGCAACCTTGATGAGCTGGATGAGTTAGGTCTGATTGATGCTGATGGCACTCGTGATGTTTCAGCCTGGACCACACTACGTGCCAATATTGGTTATGATTTTGAGCATGCATCGCTTAACTTCACTATCGACAACCTGCTGGATCGTGACCCACCAGCGGTATATGGCAGCAGCCGCGGGTTCGACTCCATTAACCACAACGCCTTTGGCCGCAACTATCGTGTATCCTTTAGCTACTTCTTTTAATTAGCAAAGAAGCGGGCGTAAATACTACAACAGGTATTGCGCCCGCTAATTACCGATAGCTATTACAAGGCTTACATTATGGCTAACCAAGTAAAACAACTGGTATCAATGCCGGACGCCTTTGTCATCCTGTTTTTTGTGATGATTTTGGCTGCTGTTGCATCGCATCTGGTACCTGCCGGCTCGTTTAGTTTAATAGAGCCTGCGCCGGTGGCCGAAGGGGCTGCCAAACTTAAGGGTAAAATCGACCCAAACAGCTTTACCCTTGTGACAGACGCACAACAAGGGGTGCCGCTGTTTGCAGAGGGTGGTGGCATTGGCTTTTTCAACTATGCCTTTGAAGGGCTGGTATCCGGCGATAAGTGGGGGTCAGCCATTGGTGTAGTGGCTTTTATTCTGCTTACTGGTGGCGCTTTTGGCATCATTATGAAAACCGGTGCTATTCACAACGGTATTCTGGCGCTTATCGAAAAAACCAAACGGATGGAGTTTGTTTTTATTCCACTAATGTTTGGCCTGTTCTCACTGGGTGGTGCGGTCTTTGGTATGGGCGAGGAAGCTATCGCTTTTTGTATCATATTACTACCGCTGATGCTGGCACTTGGTTATGACGCCATCACCACGGTGTTGGTTACCTACGTTGCTACCCAAATTGGTTTTGCAACCTCCTGGATGAACCCGTTTAATGTCGCTATTGCCCAGGGCATTGCGGAAATTCCATTAATGTCCGGTAAAGACTTGCGCATTGCTATGTGGGTGGTTTTCACCTTGTTTGGCATGATTTTCACCATGCGCTATGCGGCCAGGATAAAAGCGCAACCAGAGCTCTCGTTAAGTTTCAATACCGATCAAAAATTGCGGGCACAACAAAGTGCTGAAGCAAAAAACGAATACAACAAGCTAGATAGCGTTATTTTACTGGCATTTTTTGCCGGCCTAATCTGGATTATCTGGGGTGTAACCACTCGCCAGTACTATATTCCGGAGATTGCCAGCCAGTTCTTTACTATTGGTATCATTATCGCCGTTATCGCCGTATTAGGTAAACGCTTAACTATGAATGAAGCCGCCGATGGTTTTAAACATGGCGCTGCAGAGCTACTACCCGCTGCACTGATTGTCGGCATGGCCAAAGGCATTGTGCTATTACTAGGTGGTGATGAGCCCAATTCACCGTCGGTACTAAACACCTTGCTTTATTACAGCGGCCAGGCGCTGGGCGATTTACCGTCGTACTTGTCCGCCTGGTTAATGCTGATTATTCAGTCGGTCATCAACTTCTTTGTTGCTTCTGGTTCAGGCCAGGCGGCGCTGACTATGCCACTTATTGCGCCGTTGGCCGATTTAGTCGGACTGTCGCGCCAAATTGCGGTATTAGCATTCCAACTCGGTGATGGTTTAACAAACTGTATTATCCCCACGTCAGCGGCATTAATCGGTTGTTTAGGGGTAGTAAGGGTTGACTGGACAGTGTGGTTTCGTTTTGTCTGGAAACTTCAGCTTTGGCTGTTTGCGCTGGCCAGTAGCTTTATGCTTATCGCCGTGGCAATAGGTTATCAATAGCAGCCAGAAGGCTGCTCGAGGTTAATATTTTGAATTCAATTATACTTATAAAAAATGCCGAGCTGTTTGCGCCACAGCCACTTGGCAAATTGGACGTAGTAATAGCCGGTGGCCGCATAGCCGCCATCGGCAATGATTTTAATCTGGCTGGCAGCAATTTGCCGGTGACGGTTATCGATGGCAGTGACTATTACCTGACGCCGGGTTTTGTCGACTCGCTGGTCCACTTTATTGGCGGTGGCGGCGAAGGCGGCTTTGCCACCCGCACCCCGGAAATGCAACTGACTGATGCTACCTTAGGGGGGGTTACAACTGCAATTGGCGTGCTGGGGACCGATGCCACCACCCGCACATTAACCAACCTGCTGGCCAAAGCACATGCATTAGAAATCGAAGGTATTACCACTTACTGTCATACCGGCTCATATGAAATTCCTTGTCGAACGTTAACCGGCAACATTACTGATGATTTAATCTTAATTGATAAGTTTATTGGTGTCGGTGAAATCGCGATAAGCGATCATCGCTCATCACAGCCCACCATTGATGAGATCCGCAAGGTTGCGGCCGCTGCCAGAGTGGGCGGTATTTTGGCAGGTAAGAGTGGGATCGTCAGCGTGCATATGGGCGCTGGCGAACGTATCTTGCAACCTATCTATCAGGCGGTTACGGGCACTGAATTAACCTTAAAGCAGTTTTATCCTACCCATATGAACCGCAACCGCCGGGTTTTCGAAGCCGGCCTGGAGTTTGCTAAAAAAGGCGGCGTGATTGATTTCACTACCAGCACGACAGAGTACGACCTAAAACACGGTGAAGTAGCCGCAGCGGCAGCGCTGGCTGAGGCGCTGCAGGAAGATATTAATCCGCTGCAACTGACGCTCAGCTCAGACGGCAATGCCAGCCTGCCAATTTACACTGACAATGGTGAATTGCTGGGGCTGCAAGTTGGTCAGGTAAGTACGCTTTATCAGTCGGCGCGCGATGCTATATTAAGTCATAACGTTAATATCAGTGACGCCATCTGCGCTATCACCCAGTCACCAGCGACAATATTGGGACTAAAGCAAAAGGGTCGATTGGCAAACGGCCTGGACGCCGATCTGGTTTTACTCAATCGCGACGATCTGGCTATCAATCAGGTATTTGCCAAGGGCAAACAGTTAGTCAGTTCAGGCAAAGCCACGGTAAAAGGCATGTTTGAGCGCTAATATTGCCACCAAGCATGTTTAGCATAAATATATGCAAACCAAATGTGCTACCGGATCCTAAAAAGCTGCTTTGGCAGCTTTTTTTTATGCCAAAGTAATATTGATGCTGGAAATAGCGCCAATTCATGTAATTTATTTTCATTTTCAGCCGGGCAATTTCAAAATCAAACAGACGGCCAGACGGATAAACTTCACTTGCTTTTTTAGCTTATTCTTAGTATACCTGTTCAGCTTGGTAGCTGCAGAGCGCCAAGAAAATTAGAGTAACAGCACTACAGCGCATTAATTACTGAAAGAGACCTCGTTATTTTCTTTCATTTGTATAAAAATCAGCTTTAAGAATAATAATTCATCTTTTGTAAATATTTATATATTTTCAAGGTAAGTTTGGAGGTAAGTCATGGCGTTGTATCAGCATAGTCAGGCGCGGGAAAATTGTGGCTTTGGCCTTATCGCTCATATAGAAGGTGCTGCCAGTCATCGGATTGTCAGAACTGCCATCAACGGCCTGGATCGCATGCAGCATCGTGGCGGTATTTCTGCCGACGGTAAAACCGGTGATGGCTGCGGTTTGTTAATGCAAAAACCTGACAGTTTCTTCCGGGCAATTGCTGAAGAAAATGGCTGGAATCTGGCTAAAAAATACGGCGTAGGCATGATATTCCTGAGCCAGGATCCAGAAAAAGCCGCCGCAGCCAAAGCCATTATTAATAAAGAAATAGCCCGTGAAACCTTAAGCCTGGTGACCTGGCGCACTGTACCAACCGATAGCAGCGTGTTAGGCCCGCTGGCACTGGAGTCAATGCCACAAATTGAACAGGTTATTGTTAATGCCCCCCATGGTTGGGGCGACCATGACCTAGAACGTCGTCTTTATATGGTTCGTCGCCGGGTAGAACAGCAGCTAAGTGCAGACCCGGATTTTTATATTCCCAGCTTTTCCTCACTGGTAACGGTATTTAAAGGCCTGATGATGCCGGCCGATTTACCACGCTATTACACCGATTTAGCCGATATCCGGATGGAAACCGCGATTTGCGTCTTTCACCAGCGTTTTTCAACCAACACCATGCCACGCTGGCCACTGGCGCAGCCATTTCGCTACCTGGCGCACAACGGTGAAATTAACACCATTACCGGCAACCGGCAGTGGGCCCGTGCCCGTCAGTATAAGTTTGCCTCACCGCTATTACCCGACTTACAGGACGCTGCGCCTTTCGTTGGCCAGACAGGTTCAGACTCTAGCTCACTGGATAACCAGCTGGAACTGCTGTTAGCGGGTGGTATGGATTTATTCCGTGCTATGCGTTTATTAGTGCCACCAGCATGGCAGGGCAACCGGGTAATGGATGACAACTTAAAAGCCTTTTACGAATTTA
Organism: Arsukibacterium sp.; assembly: GCF_041616895.1. GTDB lineage: Bacteria > Pseudomonadota > Gammaproteobacteria > Enterobacterales > Alteromonadaceae > Alishewanella. Next base: position 5,622 of record NZ_JBFJPY010000022.1, on the reverse strand, counting down.
ACTCAATGCATATGGAGCCGTGGGACGGCCCGGCCGGTATCGTCATGACTAATGGCCAGCATGTAGCGTGTAACCTGGACCGCAACGGTCTACGCCCTGCCCGCTTCGTTATTACCCGCGATAAGCTGATTACCTTAGCCTCTGAAGTCGGTATCTGGGATTACACCCCGGATGAAGTGGTCGAAAAAGGCCGGGTAGGCCCGGGTGAGATGCTGGCGATCGACACCACTACCGGGCAAATTTGGCGTTCGGATGAAATTGATAACGATTTAAAGGCCCGCCATACCTATCGCAGCTGGCTGGATGACAACGTGCAGCGGCTGGTGCCTTACGAGAAGTACGAGACCGATTTAATTGGTAAACGGGTATTTGACGATGACACCATGCAGGTGTATCACAAGCTGTTTAACTACAGCTACGAAGAAATTGAGCAGGTAATGACCGTGCTTGCCAAAGACGGCCAGGAAGCAGTAGGCTCTATGGGCGACGATACGCCGATGGCGGTGTTGTCACGCAAGCCCCGCAACTTGTTTGATTATTTTCGCCAGCAGTTTGCCCAGGTTACCAACCCACCTATCGATCCGCTGCGTGAGTCTCACGTAATGTCGCTGGCTACCAGTATTGGCCGCGAGCATAACGTGTTTAAAGAAACCGCCGGTTACGCCCGCCGTATTCAGTTTGAATCGCCGGTGATGATGTATTCTGACTTAAAACAGCTGCGCCAGGCTGATGAAAAATATTATAAAAACCAGGTGTTCTCATTAAACTTTGACCCGAAGCAGCAAACGTTAGAGCAGGCAACACGCGCCCTGTGTGACGCCGTAGTCAGTGCAGTGCGCGATAACAGTGTGGTACTGGTGATCCTGACCGATCGGCGCATTGAGCAAGGTTTAATTCCTATTCCGGCTGCCATGGCAGTGGGTGCGGTGCAACTGGCACTGGTTAATGCTCAGCTGCGCTGCGACTCCAACATTATTATTGAAACGGCCAGCGCCCGCGACTCGCATCACTTTGCGGTGTTAATTGGTTTGGGCGCTACCGGTATTTATCCGTTTTTAGCGTATGAAACGGTTGAGCAGCTGGTTGAAAAAGGCACCATTAATTTAAGTGCGCGCCAGGCGGTGCTTAATTACCGTAAAGGCATTAATAAGGGCCTTTATAAAATCATGTCAAAAATGGGCATTTCCACCGTAGCCAGTTACCGCTGCTCTAACTTGTTTGAGGCAGTGGGCATTAACAACGACGTGATGCAACTGTGCTTTGCTGACGTAGCCTCACGTATTGGCGGTGCCAGTTTTATCGACTTTGAGCAAGACGTGCAGCAATTGGCCAATGTCGCCTGGCTTAAACGCAAACCAATGAACCATGGTGGCCTGTTAAAATACGTACATGACGGCGAATACCACGCCTACAACCCGGATGTGGTTACCAGCCTGCAAAAAGCGGTACGCTCTGGAAAATATGAAGATTACCGGGTTTACAGTAACCATGTTAACCAGCGCCCGGTAGCCCATTTGCGTGACTTACTGCAACTGGCTAATGATACCGACGCTGCCAAAAACAGTATTGCTTTAGACCAGGTAGAAGCGGCCGAACACTTATATCCGCGTTTTGACAGTGCAGCGATGTCGATTGGCGCACTCAGTCCGGAAGCACACGAAGCGCTGGCCATTGCGATGAACCGCTTAGGCGGGCGTTCTAACTCCGGCGAAGGCGGTGAAGATCCACGTCGTTTTGGTACCGAGAAAAACTCCAAAATTAAACAGGTTGCTTCCGGCCGCTTTGGAGTAACCCCGCATTACCTGGTAAATGCTGAGGTTATTCAGATCAAAGTGGCGCAGGGCGCTAAGCCCGGTGAAGGCGGCCAGTTACCCGGTGAAAAAGTTACCGCTGAAATTGCCCGCTTACGTTATTCGGTACCCGGCGTTACCTTAATTTCGCCGCCGCCACATCATGATATTTATTCTATTGAAGATTTAGCCCAGCTTATTTTCGACTTAAAACAAGTAAACCCGCAGGCACTGATCTCAGTAAAACTGGTATCCGAGCCTGGTATCGGTACCATTGCCACCGGGGTGGCTAAAGCCTATGCCGATTTAATTACCGTATCAGGCTATGACGGCGGCACCGGTGCCAGCCCGTTAACCTCGGTTAAATATGCCGGTAGTCCGTGGGAGCTTGGCCTGGCCGAAGTGCATCAGGCGCTGGTTGAAAACGGCCTGCGCGATCGGGTGCGGCTGCAAGTGGATGGCGGCTTAAAAACCGGCCTAGATGTGGTTAAAGCGGCTATTTTAGGTGCTGAAAGCTTTGGTTTTGGTACCGGGCCCATGGTGGCGCTCGGCTGTAAATTCCTGCGTATTTGCCATTTAAATAACTGCGCCACTGGCGTCGCCACCCAGGATGAAACGCTGCGCCGTGACCACTTTACCGGCCTGCCAGAAATGGTCATGAATTACTTTAAGTTTTTAGCCCTTGAAGTGCGCGAGCTAATGGCGCAGCTTGGCGTAACCGAGCTTACTCAGCTTATTGGCCGCACCGATTTACTGACCGCTAAAGCCAGTGAAACCCAGAAGCAAGCCAAACTGGACTTAACCCCTATTTTACAGGCCAGCGGGGTAACGTCAGATAAGCCGCTGTACTGCGTTAAAAACAACACGCCATTTGACCCGGGTGCATTAAACCAGCAATTGCTGCAGCGCTGTGAGCAAATGGTGCTTAATAAAAGCGGTGGTCAGCTCAGCCTGCCCATTCGCAATACCGACCGCTCGGTTGGCGCCACGTTATCAGGCTTTATCGCCAGCAAGCACGGTAACCAGGGCATGGCAACGGATCCTATCCGCCTGCGCTTTACCGGCACTGCCGGCCAAAGCTTTGGGGTGTGGAATGCAGGCGGCCTGCACCTGGCGTTGCAAGGCGATGCTAACGATTATGTCGGCAAAGGCATGACCGGCGGCCAGATAGCCATTTTCCCGGCCAAAGGCGCCAGCTTTGCTAAAAACGGCTTTGCCATTGCCGGTAATACCTGTTTATACGGCGCCACCGGCGGCCGCTTTTATGCTGCTGGCCAGGCCGGCGAGCGCTTTGCGGTGCGTAACTCCGGCGCCTTGGCGGTAGTAGAGGGTACCGGCGATAACTGCTGCGAATATATGACCGGCGGCGTGGTCGTGGTACTGGGTGGCACCGGGGTGAATTTTGGCGCGGGCATGACCGGCGGTTTCGCCTATTTGCTGGATGAACTGGATGACCTGGAATTGCGGCTAAACCCAGAGCTGGTTGAAGCACTGGAGATCAGCACGCCCATTTTACAAGAGCACCTGCGTAGCCTGTTACACCAACACGTGGAAGAAACCGGCAGCGATAAAGCGCAGCGCATCCTGTCTGATTTCAACAATTACTTAAGCAAATTTAAGCTGGTAAAACCAAAAACCAGCGACGTAAATACCTTGCTGGGACACCGCGCTCGCTCTTCTGCTGAGCTGCGGGTTCAGGCGATGTAAGGGCAAAGGAAACGTTATGGCACAGAATGTATATCAGTTTATTGACGTAAAACGGATTGATCCGCCAAAACGCTCACACAGCGAACGTACTATTGAGTTCGTGGAAATTTATCAGCCGATGACTAACACCCAGGTGGAAGGTCAGGCCGACCGTTGTCTGGATTGCGGTAACCCGTACTGTGAATGGAAGTGCCCGGTGCACAACTATATTCCGCAGTGGTTAAAACTGGCTAACGAAGGCAAAATTATTGAAGCGGCCGAGCTGTCGCATAAAACCAATAGCTTACCGGAAGTATGTGGCCGGGTATGCCCGCAAGACCGTCTGTGTGAAGGCGCCTGTACCCTGGATGAGGGCTTTGGCGCCGTTACCATTGGCAGTATTGAAAAGTACATTAACGACAAAGCCTTTGAAATGGGCTGGCGGCCCGATTTATCGGCAGTGATTAAAACCGATCGTCGGGTAGCAGTTATTGGCGCCGGCCCGGCCGGTTTAGCCTGTGCCGATGTTTTGGTACGTAATGGTGTATCACCGGTGGTGTTCGACCGCTATCCGCAAATTGGTGGCCTGCTCACCTTTGGTATTCCTCCATTTAAGCTGGAAAAAGAAGTACTGAGCCGGCGGCGGGAAATTTTTGAAGGCATGGGTATCGAGTTTCGGTTAAATACCAATGTCGGGGTCGATGTCAGCTTCGACAGCCTGCTGGATGAATACGATGCAGTATTTTTAGCGCTTGGCACTTACACGCCAATGAAAGGCGGCCTGGTAAATGAAGATGCCCCCGGTGTGTATGAAGCACTGCCTTTTTTAATTGGCAATATCAATAACCTGATGGGCTGGCAAACCGAGCACCCGTTTGTTAGCTTAAAAGACAAAACCGTGGTGGTATTAGGCGGTGGCGATACCGCGATGGACTGCGTCCGTACCTCTATCCGCCAGGGAGCAACCAAAGTCAGCTGTGCTTACCGGCGCGATGAAGCCAATATGCCTGGCTCGCGCAAAGAAGTGCAAAATGCCCGCGAAGAAGGCGTAGAGTTTTTGTTTAACCTGCAACCGCTGGGTATTGAAGTAGATAGCGAGGGCAAGGTGTGCGGCGTTAAAGTGGTGACTACTGAATTGGGGGCGCCCGATGCTAAAGGCCGTCGCAGCCCACAGCCTGTAGCAGGTTCAGAGCAGATAATAGCCGCAGATACCGTTATTATCGCCTTTGGTTTTCAGCCAAGCCCACCGCAATGGTTAATTGACATGGGTGTTGCGCTGGATACTAAAGGCCGGGTAGTTGCCTCTGAGCAAAGCCCCTATGCCCTGCAAACGAACCAGCAAAAGATTTTTGCCGGTGGTGATATGGTACTGGGCTCTGACCTGGTAGTTACCGCCATTGCCCAGGGCCGTAAAGCCGCTGAAGGGATGTTAGATTATTTGCAGGTGTAAAAGCCTGTTAGCATTGGATACGGAGAAATGCTCGAACCGGCTTACCCACGCTGACACGCCGTAAACCCATCCCTGGGGGCTCGTTTCCGCCCGTCCAGGGCTTCAACGGTCAGCTTAGGGTAAGCCTAATCTCGCTTTATCGTTTCTGGTTGCAGATTCAAAAAGCGGGCAAACCGGTTCGAGCCCTACACAAAATCCGAACCTGCATAAGCGCAATACAAGGAGTATCACATGCCCCCATTTACCCTACCTGACTTAAGCGACGCCCACGCCGACTGCATTCGCATAGCCGAGCCCATTTTCACCAACTACGGCGCGAAAGCGTGTTTTGGCGGGCAAATTGTTACCGTAAAATGCTTTGAAGATAACTCCAAGGTAAAACAACTGGTGGCTACCAATGGTCAGGGCAAGGTGCTGGTGGTCGATGGTGGCGGCTCAAAACGCCATGCGCTGCTAGGTGATATGCTGGCCGAACAAGCCGCAGCTAATGGCTGGGAAGGTATTATTATCAACGGCTGTATTCGCGATATTGACGAAATACGCCAAACCCCGCTCGGCGTGCAGGCACTGGGTATTCACCCAATGAAAACTGACAAGCGTGATTTGGGCGATATCAACCTAACCGTGACCTTCGCCGGGGTAGACTTTATCCCCGGCCAGTTTGTCTATGCCGATAATAATGGGGTGTTGGTGGCG
>NZ_JBFJPY010000021.1:0-38662 GCF_041616895.1 Arsukibacterium sp. | reverse complement strand
TGAAACACGAGCTTTGCAATATCTATCCCGCAACGTATAGAATGTTTCATGCGACTTCCCCTCACTTGTTACTGTGTGTTTTGACGCTCTCAGTGTGGCACATCGATGCCGGATAGTGAGGGGGAGTCCATGTTATTGCCATCAAAAACGCGCCCGTTGGGCGCTCGACTCGCAACAAGTTGCTCGCCGTTTAGGCGGGCGGTAGCAGTGCAATTAATCCCAACCTTAAAAGGAATTTACAAATGAAGAAGTTACTAATCAGTGTTGTTGGCTTAGGAATGAGCTTGGCTGTTTCAGCAGAAACCTATGATGTTTCCGCTTCTTACAGCGCCGGTGCAGAATACTCCGGCGAGCTGGTTTTCCGTGTTGATGAAGGTAAAAGTGCATCTTTTTCAAACGAGCAAGTACAGAATTTCGCTGTTGTAGTGAGTAAAAAAACTGAGAGTCAGGTTCTAGTTAACTTCGATTTTGCAGGTGGGGCTTACAAAAGCGAAGTAGAGGTTGTTTTAGACCTTGATCGCCCAGCAGAACTGAAGTTTAACGATCAAACATTTACTTTTTTAGTTAAAAAGCATTCCAGTTAAATATTTGTTGCAGCACGTGCACTGCTAACAATGCGCAGCACTCGCTCCCGTTGGTCGCTGGGACGCCAACCCGCTGCGCGGCTCGTCGCCTGTGTGATAAGCGTTATATACCAGTAATCAAAAAGTCTATAGCAGCGGTAATCTCATCTCTGAAAGTGCTTAAATCTGTGACGGGCTCTACTAATATTTTGGTTGGAATACTTGCCATTTGTTGCGTAAGAACAACAAAGTCGCCTTGTTCAATATGAATAGTCGGACACAAATGGCTTGGTACTTTTTTTTCTAATAGATATATTGGTGTAAGTGGAATGACCAATCGAGTATTTAGGGTGCTTAGAAGCTCACTTTGCACGTCAACAAAATAGGGATAAGCTTTAGATGTATTTTTGTCGAGATTTTTGTAAAGAATAAATTGAGACATCAGAATACTCGGTATGAATCAGAAAAAAGACCATGTTTTTCAGTGAGTTCATTGTAAGCCTGAATAGAGTTGGCGTTCTGTTCTAACCATTCAGCTTTTAATTTAGAGGAAACCTCTTTTTCTAAAGCTTTTTCCATTGTAGCGGATAGATTGATATTAAGTCGCTTAGCTTCAGCAAGTAACTCACTGTTTAAACTAAGATTTGTGGCCTTTTTTGGGGCTTGTGCACTAAATATGGTTCTCATAAAGTAACTCCGTGCGCATTTATTATGCGCATTAATTGTAGTGGTAATAATGGCATATAACAACCAATGTTTATGGCCAGCAGACGAGGCGGGCTGCAACGTAAACAAGCCAGGTAATGCCATATTAAAAGCTATACTCCCTTGCATGGTTGAGGTTCACTTAAGGAGCAGGAATGAAAAAGTATTTATTATGTTCAGTGGTGATATTCGCGACGGGTTGCACTAGTGTTGCTACTGCACCGCGCCCAAATAATTACTACAGCCCGGTAAATGAGAATAGCAGTGAGGAGCCCCTGTTTGGGGCCACTGGTGTCGCCCTCGCGGACAAAGATATAGAAAGAATTCTCAATTATCGCCTGACACTGCCCACTCAAAATAGAATAGCTATTCTGACGTTATCGGGTAAAAGTGACTGGCGCCATTATTCAAATGACTTCACCCAACTGAACGAAGCAATTGCAACCGATTTTATCGGGCAGCTAAGAGCGTCGCCAAGAGTATACGATGCGTCATTCTTACCCAGCATGTTAGTTCCTGAGCAGCGAACTGTTCCTTATCTTCGGGAGGCGGCGGCACGCTACCAGGCCGACTTGTTGTTAGCCTATCGCTCAGAGTGTCGTACCTTTGAAAAGTATAAATTTATTGACCCGAACGAAACCAAGGCGTACTGCTCAGTTGAAGCGGTTTTACTTGATGTGCGTTCTGGCATTGTTCCTTTTACGGTTGTCTCAACCAACGAGTTTATTGCCCGAAAACAACCGGACGATACCAATTTTAATGAAACAATAAAAAAGGCAGAGCTAGCCGCTGTGGCCAAGTCATTAAAAGAAACAGCAACTCAGTTAAGCATGTTTTTGAAAAATATAGATACAGTAAAGTGAAAACACGTAATGCATTACCGCAGGTCAGTTCCTGAAGACCAGCTAACCGGAATTGCAGAAGTGAGCTGTGATATGAAGTTGCAATACAAAGATTTAACCCAGACCAGGCAATGGCTGACTGACGATGAGCGCGAAGCGGTAAGTAACGTTATCTCGTCCAGTTTTGTTAATGTGGCAGCAACGGCTTACCTGGCAAAGTACTTTGATAGTGCCGAGGTATTTGAGCGCAAGCTAAGGCTGTACTTCGATGCTGAGCGGTTAGTCGGTTACTGCCTGCTGACCTTTACCGATGAAGGTGCTGATACCATTATCCGGGCGTCAGCAGGGTTTTTGCCGGAATATCGAAAAGGCGGTAATACGTTTCAGTTTTCATTAGCCCAGAGCCTTAAATGTTGGCTGCGTCGCCCCTGGCGCAAGCTCTATTATGCAGACACCATGCTAAGCCCGGCAATGTACCGGGCCATTGCTAAAAATACCGGTATTATCTGGCCTCATCCGGCGGATAACGGTCCGGTTGACCTTTTTGAGCGCTTTAATCATAGTGGTCAACTTAGCCAGATTATCGCCACACGGTGTTTGGTGGTGGTGGGTAGGGGAAGTAACTACTCTGTAAGTGAATTAGCCGCTTTTAAGGCCAGTGATAAACCTGAAATTCAATATTATCAATTGGTAAACCCTGATTTTAACCATGGGATGGCATTGTTTGTGATTATTCCCATTGACCTGAAACAGTTTGTTCTGACGGCTTTAAAGCAGTTAAGGGCGAAATAATGCCCTGGCAGGTGGTATTTTATCAGCGGTTACATGTACTTTTTTCAGGATAAAGGAATTTGACGCAATGGTAGCAAAGATTTATGACAAACTCCCCACAGTGGTGCAGTACTGGTTAAGCATTTTAGGCGCCACCATCAAAAACTGGCTGGGTAGCCAGGCCTTTATTTATGCTGCTGCGCTGGCGTTTTTCACCGTGTTTTCTATCGCACCCATTTTGGTCGTGGTGGTAGCAGTGGTGGGGTTGATTATTGGCGAGAGCGCGGTGCAGGGACAACTTTTTACCCAGCTTGAGAGTACCTTAGGCCCACAGGCTGCCGGCGTGGTGCAAACGGCCGTTGTGAACTCACAGATTGATCAGAGCGGTATCTGGCCGGCGTTGATCGGGATTATCGCTACGATAGTGGGCGCCACCACGGTTTTTGCCCAGATGCAGCAATCGCTGAATCAAATCTGGGATGTGGCGCCACGTCCCTCGAAGAATAACCTGTTGCTGTATCTTAAAAGCCGCTTGTTGTCATTAACCATCATTCTGGCCATTGGCTTTATTATGCTGGTATCGCTGCTACTATCAGTGGTTTTACGCAGCGTTATGGCTTATGCCGAGGGATGGCTGCCGGTGCCGGGTTGGATGTTGGTCGGGATGGAACTGATCTTATCGCTGCTGGTGATTACGCTGCTGTTCGCTGCGATGTTTAAAATTTTGCCCGACGTGCTGTTATCGTGGCGCGATGTGTTGCTTGGTGCCCTGATTACTGCTGTGTTGTTTACAGTGGGGCGATCCCTTATTTCAATCTACCTGGCCTATACGGCAACGGCATCGGCTTATGGTGCCGCCGGCTCACTGGCGCTGCTGTTGTTATGGGTAAACTATTCGTCAATGATCCTGCTGTTTGGGGCGTCCTTTACCCGGGCGCACCTGGAAGGCCGGGGTAAACCCATCCGGCCTAAAAGCACGGCGGTGCGGGTGAAGCGGGAGCTAATCGATAACACATAGCAAAGCGAAAACTGAAATAACCGTAAGCGGCATAAAAACAAAGTGCGGCTTAAACACGACAAAATTACAGCTGTGAATATGGCCTGTTTAACGCACTATTGCTGTCAATTTTAAATAAACCGGTATGATGCGCGTCATTATTTTTAATTTGTATTGCATCGCGCGCTTAGCATTCCGGGAAGTTTATGCCGTCCATTTTTTATTCCGCCATTCTGACCATTTTTTCTGTCAGCAGTGTACTGCTGAGCACCGCTGGACACGCGCAGACTGATGAAATTCCGACACTAGTACCCGATCCAAGAATAGTGGTAAACGGTAAGTTGGATGAACCTGTCTGGCAGCACGCGCGACGGATCACAATCCATTTTATGACGCAGCCCACTGATCAGGGCATATCTGATATTGGCACCGAAGCGCGTGTTTTTGATGATGGCCAGACGCTGTACATCGGCTTTATTGCACCCGACCCTCAGCCTGACAAGATCCGGGCGTTTTATCGTAACCGCGACAACATCTGGAATGATGACGTGGTAGGGGTAAAAATAGATCCATACAACAATAAGCAGCTGGCATATCAGTTTTTTGCTAATCCGCTTGGCAGCCAGGCAGATTCAATTGAAAACGCTCAAACCGGCCATGAATCAGCGAGTTGGGATGGATTCTGGCAGGCAGCCGGCCAGCTTACCGATGACGGTTATGTGGTAGAGATGGCGATTCCGTTTGCGGTAATGAATTTCCCGCCACAAGCTGGCCTGAAAACCTGGGCGCTAGAATTTGTTCGCTTTATGCCGCGCGATCAGCGGGTACGGCTATCCAGTGCCAGAATAAGCCATGCTAATAAGTGTTGGGTTTGCCAGATGCCGGCATACCGTGGGTTTGCTCAGGCAACCAGCAGCACTAACGTGATTATTGCGCCGTCTCTGGTGGCTGGGCGCAGTGAGCAGCGCAATGTGCGGCAACATCAGGACTGGCAGGGTGAAAATAACGTCGAGCTTAGTTTGGATGCCAAATGGGCGATTAGCCCCGACATTACCTTAAACGCGACACTGAACCCGGATTTCTCCCAGGTTGAAGCCGATGTGCAGCAGTTATCGGTGAATAATCCGTTTACGCTGTTTTACGCCGAAAGCCGGCCTTTTTTTACCGAAAATGCTGACTATTTTGCTACGCCGCATAATTTGGTGCACACCCGTAATATTAGTGCGCCAAATGCCGGGGCTAAGGTAACAGGCCGCACCGGCCAACATACCTATGGCTTTTTTGCGGCTGATGATGACAGTACAACCCTGGTGCTCCCCGGAAATCTTGGTTCTGATATTGCGGTAATGGATACGGCCAGTAAAAATCTGGCGGCACGCTACAGTTTTGCCTACAACAACATGATAAGTGTTGGTGTTATCGGTACCTGGCGCGAAGCCGGAGATTATTACAATGGCCTCAGTGGAGTTGACGCGAATATCCGGTTAACCGCTAAAGACACGGTTAGCCTGCAATGGTTGTACAGTCAGAGCAGGAACGCCGGGCAGATGGGGTTACGAGGTGAAGCGTCAGAGCGTTATAACACTGACCAGCCATTCAATGGTCAGGCTTACCGGATAAATTATCAGCATTCAGAACGCAACTGGCGTTGGTTCGGGCGGTATGACGCGCGCAGCAAAGCGTTCCGGGCTGATTTAGGGTTTATGCCGGAAACTGACTGGAACAAATTTACCACGGGTGGTGAATATATATGGCACTTGGCTGCTGACAACGTGATTAACCGGGTGCGCGTGAGTGGCGACTGGGATACCACCCATAATGCGGCGGGCGAATTTATTGAAGACGAAGCGGAAGGCTATGCCGGTATTTTTGGCCCACGTGGCAGCTATCTGGAGCTGGGCACGTATCAGCGCGAGCGGGTCGGCCGGCGGCTGGATAATACGTCGCTGGCGATTAGCGGTAATACCGAGCGCTTTGATGAACAGGGCCTGTCGTTATTTGCTGAGGTGTCGCCTGCCGCCGGTATGATGTTTTTCGCCTTCTGGCAGCATGGTACTGCGCTTGATTTAACCAATAACCGCTTATCTGATCAGAACCGGATTGAGCTTGAGGGCCGCTACTCTTTTAACCGGCATCTGGAATTGTCGTTACGATATAATCAGACAAGCATGGATTATCAGTCGGACAGGGTGTTTACGGCTAATTTAACCGATATGCGGCTGATCTATCAGTTTTCAAACCGCAGTGCGCTGCGTCTGGTACTGCTTTATACCGACTTGCAGCGCGAACTTGAGAACTATCAGAATATGTCGCAGCAACAACTGAACGCGCGCAGCCGTCAGCTGAATAAGCAGTTGCTTTACTCTTATAATTTAAACCCGCAAACGGTATTTTTCGTTGGCTACAGCGATGGCAGCCTGCAGGATGATGAGCTCAGTCGGATAACACCGTCTGAACGCAGCGCGTTTTTAAAGTTCAGCTACGCCTGGCAACTGTAACGGCCAGTGAAAAGTTGTCAGTCAGTTTATTAATGCTAAGACGCAACGTCTTGAATTGTTAGGCTGGCTGCTTACTGGCGAACCCAGGCAAGACAGACCATAGCACCTTTGATATACAACAATTAAGCTTTCTGAGAGCTTATCATCAGGCACATATTTAAGTGCTCAATAATAAAACAAAACTGACTGAATTGTTCATCGCTGATTTTCCTAGCGGGCTGTGATAACTGGCCACTGATAACCCCGATAACTTTAGTGCCAATTTTAACCGGCGCAATGGCAATGGAGCCTTTGCCGATGAATTGTTCCATTTCCGCAGTGACATAATTACGCCACTTTGGCAGCGTAACGTCAGTAACCAGAATGGGGATGTCTTTATCAAGTACCAGACTGATCAGATTGATGGTTTGATTTAACGATAACGCGCGCCTGAAAGAATCAATTTGGCCATGATTGTCGCAACGTAAACGTGACTCAATTTTGGCTTTGTCACTGCTTAATATCCAAAAAGCACAGCTGGTAAAGCCGGTTATTTTGGCAATGTGGCGCACTGCTGCGGTAAGTAACTCGTTGATAGGGGTACCGGCCATGGTCAGTCTGGTTAATTCCTGCAGGGTTAACAATAACGCTTTTTCTGGTGACACGCGAAGGGAGTGTGCCGGATTATCATAGTGCTGAAAGTCGATACTTTTTGGCAGGGGTTTAATATGTTCCTCCAGCACCGAGGCGCCGTAAGAGTCCAGCAACTTAATGGCTAACAGGCGGGTTTGCTCTATCCGGTTAACCAGCTGACGGCGATCTAATTTCATTATGGTCGCAATGTCCTGCAACACTTTGTCTAATTCAGCCCGGTTACCGTCAGGCGAATAAATAGCTGCACTGAGTCGGTTCGCCAGGCTGATGCTCTGCATTTCTACTGCCCGGCTATGCGGTTGATCCAGCGATTTAATTAACAATTCACCTAAATTCCAGGCTTTGGCCAGGCCGATACTTAACGTCTGAAATTTTACCCCGGTAATATCGAGACATTGCTGTTCAAATTCGGCGGCTGGCAAATGCACCTGTTTAATCAACTCATCCGTCAATTCACTGCCCGTGCTCCAGAACGATGTTTCGCCAATGTGATACAACATGGCCGCCAGATACACCTCCTCCTGCGTGTCGTCGCTGTAATCGGGTACCATCATTTTGGCAAGCAAGCCAGCGTAAAAGGCGTTGGCCATTAACATGAGCAACCGATCGTAGACATGCGGTGACAGGTTTTCAGCCTGCAATAACCCTTCTAAAATTTTAGACGTCAGGCAAATGTTTTTAACGGCTTGAATACCGAGCACAATAGCGGCCCGCGACACCGTGGTGACTTTTCTGATGGACGCATATTGCGAGGTGTTTACCACTTTTAGCAGGGTGGAAGAAAGCGCCTGATCATGCAATATGGCTTTGCTAAGCTGTGGGATCGATGAACTATCGTCATTTTCAAACTTATCCAGCAAGCTTGCTATCGACGTTATTGCCGGCAATTCTTTTTCTGCCAGCAGTTCTATCCACTGATTTGCCGGGCGTTTAATATCATCGCGCATCGTCTTAATTATTTCCTTCGCGCAGTCGGCGTTAACACTTTTATATTAGCGCGATACCCGTTAAATGACAGTATGATTAAAAAATCGTTCGGTTTACCCGCTGGCTGGGTTTTGCAATCAACGACAGGGTGCCAACATTATTCAGCGGTTCTACCTTATTGTTTTAAGATTTATTGGCCTGCTCAGCAGCTTTACATTGAGTGGCTGCCAAGCCTTTGCTATACTTTCCTCCCGTCCTGATACCAATTCTTGTACACCCGCAGTAGACCCGTGTTAACGCACAGGTAGCCTGGTGTTTTTGCAATATTGGTATTTTTTATTGATTACTATTGTCTCAGGGGTCTCATGACTACAAGATATATCTTTGTGACGGGTGGCGTGGTTTCCTCCTTAGGTAAAGGCATTGCGGCAGCCTCGCTGGCGGCAATTCTGGAAGCGCGTGGTTTAAAGGTTACCATCCTCAAATTAGACCCCTATATTAACGTTGATCCAGGCACCATGAGCCCCATTCAGCACGGCGAAGTGTTTGTTACCGAAGACGGTGCCGAAACGGATCTGGATCTTGGCCATTACGAGCGCTTTATCCGCACCAAAATGACCAAACTGAATAACTTTACCCAGGGCCGTATATACGCCGAAGTGCTGCGTAAAGAGCGCCGTGGCGATTATTTAGGCGCCACCATTCAGGTTATTCCGCATATTACCAACGAAATTAAAAACCGGGTGGTGCGCGGCGCTGAAGGTTACGATATTGCCATTGTTGAAATTGGCGGTACTGTAGGTGATATTGAATCACTGCCATTTTTAGAAGCGATTCGCCAGCTTGGCACCGAAGTGGGGCGTGAACGCACGTTGTTTATGCACCTGACACTAGTGCCTTACCTTGGTACCGCCGGTGAAATTAAAACCAAACCTACCCAGCATTCGGTAAAAGAACTGCGCTCTATTGGTATTCAGCCCGATATTCTGGTGTGCCGCTCCGACCGGGCGATCCCGGCCAATGAGCGTGCAAAAATTGCGCTGTTCACAAACGTTGAAGAAAAAGCGGTTATTTCACTAAAAGACGTTTCGAGTATTTATCAGATCCCGGCGCTGTTAAAATCACAAAGCCTGGACGATTTGGTCTGCCGCCGTTTTCATATTGAAGCCCCCGAAGCTGATTTGGTGGAGTGGGAGCAGGTGCTGTATCAGGAATCGAACCCGATGGGTGAAATTACCATTGGTATGGTGGGTAAATACGTTGAATTACCCGATGCTTACAAATCGGTAAATGAAGCATTAGGCCATGCCGGCCTGAAAAACCGGGTAACGGTAAATATTAAATACATTGATTCGCAAGACGTTGAGAGCAAAGGTGTCGCCATGCTCTCTGGGCTGGATGGCATTCTGGTGCCAGGCGGCTTTGGCGAGCGCGGTGTTGAAGGTAAGATCGTGGCGGCGCAGTATGCCCGCGAACACGAAGTACCGTATTTAGGCATTTGCCTGGGGATGCAGGTGGCGCTAATTGAGTATGCCCGCAATGTGGCAGGTATGGCCGGCGCCCACTCTACCGAATTTAATAAAGAGACGGCTTATCCGGTAGTAGGGTTAATTACCGAGTGGCTGGATGCAGCCGGTTCAGTAGAAACCCGTTCAGATGAGTCTGATTTGGGCGGCACCATGCGCCTGGGCAGTCAGAACTGTAATCTTGTTGATAACACCAAAGCCCGTGAAATTTATGGCAAAGCGGTTATTCAGGAACGGCATCGCCATCGTTATGAAGTGAATAACAATTTGCGGCCAAAATTAGAAGAAGCAGGCTTAGTGGTATCGGGATTATCGGCCGATAATCAGCTGGTTGAAATGGTCGAAATTCCGTCGCACCCGTTTTTTGTGGCTGGCCAGTTTCACCCGGAATTTAACTCGACCCCACGTGATGGTCACCCGCTGTTTCAGGCATTTGTCGCTGCGGCGTACAAATTTCAGAAAAAGCAACGCGTATAACTTTTGCTAAGCCGGGTGAGTAACCCGGTTTTTTCGTTTTAGAACAGGGGATTTATAGCATGTCTGAGATAGTAAAAATTGTGGCCCGTGAAATTATGGACTCGCGCGGAAACCCAACCGTTGAAGCCGATGTCTACTTAGCCAGCGGCGCCATGGGCCGTGGCTGTGCGCCATCAGGTGCATCTACTGGTTCACGTGAAGCGTTAGAGCTGCGTGACGGTGATAAAAGCCGTTACTTAGGCAAAGGCGTGACCAAAGCGGTTGCCAATATCGATGGTGCTATTCAGGGCGCTCTTAAAGGCAAAAATGCCTATAACCAAGCTGAAATCGACCAGATCATGATCGATTTAGACGGCACCGAAACTAAAAGTAAGCTTGGCGCCAATGCCATTCTGGCGGTGTCACTTGCGGTGGCACGCGCTGCAGCAGCAGATAAAAAAATTCCGTTGTACCAACATATTGCTGAATTAAACGGCACGCCGGGTGTGTATAGCATGCCGGTACCAATGATGAATATTATCAATGGTGGTGAGCACGCTGATAATAACGTAGACATTCAGGAGTTTATGGTACAACCGGTTGGCGCTAAAACCTTTGCTGAGGCCCTTCGGATGGGCGCGGAAATTTTTCATAGCCTGAAAAAAGAGCTGCAAAAGCGTGGCCTCAACACCGCAGTGGGCGACGAAGGGGGCTTTGCACCCGATCTGAAATCCAATGAAGAAGCATTGACTGTTATTGTCGAAGCAGTAAAAGCTGCTGGCTACGAAATGAACAAAGATGTGACGCTGGCACTGGATTGTGCGGCGACTGAGTTTTATAAAAACGGTAAATATGTATTAGGCGGTGAGAATAAAAGCTTTGACTCGTTTGGCTTTAATGACTACTTAGCCGGTTTAACCGAGCGCTACCCCATTGTGTCAATTGAAGATGGCCTGGACGAAAGCGACTGGGATGGCTGGAAAGACTTAACCAATAAAATTGGCAGTAAAGTACAGCTGGTGGGTGATGATTTATTTGTGACCAACACCAAAATTCTAACCCGCGGCATTGAGCAGGGCATTGGTAACTCAATTTTAATTAAATTTAACCAGATTGGTTCGTTAACCGAAACACTGGCTGCGATTAAAATGGCCAAAGACGCTGGTTTTACCGCGGTGATTTCGCATCGTAGCGGCGAAACCGAAGATGCCTTTATCGCTGATTTAGCGGTAGGTACCGCCGCCGGTCAGATTAAAACCGGCTCGCTGTGCCGCTCTGATCGGGTTGCCAAATACAACCAGTTACTGCGCATTGAGCAGGATTTAGGTAGTAAGGCACCATACAAAGGCCGCAGCGAAATTAAAGGCCAGTAAGTGAGTGCTTAGCAACTCTTGACTAACCTGTGTTAGAAAAACAACAACGCCACCGCAAGGTGGCGTTGTTGTTTTTCTGGTTTATGTGTCAGCTTATGCTGATTTGCGCTAAATGGCTTTGCAGGTGCAGGTGGTGCACGCTGTAATATTGGGCTTTGGTCAGGCTGCCAAAGGCAAAGTGCGGTTGCATCTTACCTTGCCAGTCCATAAATTGCTGCACGGTATAAATAAGCTCCCGCAGGGCAACGTCGTTAGGCAGGTTGGGCTCAAGCGCAGGTGCACCGGGAATAGGCTCATCCAGTGGGTGGTGCAGTTTACCTGTTGCCGCAAACCCATTGATTGCCAGTTTACCCAGGGTGTATTGAAAAAACGGCGAGTGCGCCTGGGGATAACCATAAATGGAATAGCTGATGCTCTGGGCACAATGTTGCAGGATCTGACTTGGGTTCCACTGACCACTGCTAGTTAAACGCGCTGCTGGCAGCGCTTTTATCTGCACCAGAATGTCTGACAGCGGATAAGGCCGCAGGGTGGCGACCAGCTTGGCGCCCAGCACTAAGGCGACAGGGGTGAACAGACTGGCTTTTATAAATTGACGACGTTTCATCAGCTATCGCTATCACTCATTATAAAAGCGTTAACCTAGCATTTTTTGCAGGGCGCCCGCTACTTTTGCTTTTACAAGCGCCAGGGTATTGGCTAACATCAGCGAATGATAGAACCCTATAGCAACCAGCCACATTTTTGGCAGGTATCGAGCGATAACCAGACGTATACTGAGCTATGCAATGCTCTATACGAACGTGAGCTATTGCGCCTGGCAAACATGAACGTCGATCAGCTGCCGCTGCTGCAAAAAAGGCTGGCGGCATTGCCGTTTTATATCCGCCGGGCGGCGGCTAATATTGTAACCTACCGCAGTGAGTTACAACTTGATAGCCAGAACGCATCCTGGTTTCACAAACAACTGAGTAATTGCCCGGCGCGAAAGCAGCAGGCCGATCCTATCGCAAACTTTTATCATAAGGCGGCGAAGCCCGGGCTGATTGTTCCCGTTTATAATGAGCAGATGACCCTGGAACAAATTGTGCTCGACAGCGTGGATGAGGTGGATAGCGAGGGTGAGCGCTTACATTGCAACGAGCACGGCTGGTTCAGCTTCAATGGCACGCCGCTGCAACATGACAACGCCAGTAAATTTTTACTGAAACCCAATAAAGCAATCATCACTGCAGCCAGCTGTGGTCATCAGTGGTTAAATAATGTCAAAAAAGCTCCCAGAGTATTGAGTTTGCGGGAATTATTGTTAACCAGCCGCTTAAACTGGCAGAACTTTGCCAAACCCTATCAGGCAGCCGGCGTCCTGAAATAGCGCTGAAATGGTAAATAATTGTTGCCATGGTGGCAATTAGGGCTTTGCAGCGCCGGTGCAAGCCAGCATAATAACAATATTACTTCACCAGACATTGGCTTATGCGACTGCTTATTGGAATATTGCTGATCCTTTTTTGCTTGCTGCAATACCGTTTATGGTTTGGTCAGTATAGTGTGACCGACTATTTGCAGCGGCTGGATGAAATTGCCACCCAGCGGGCCAGTAATCAGGAACTGCAAAAGCGTAACCGGATGTTACTGGCAGATGTAACCGATTTGCAGCAGGGGTTAGAAGCCATAGAAGAGCGGGCGCGCAACGAATTAGGCTTGATTGGCGAACATGAAGTGTTCTTCCGGATAGTGCAAACCGAAGGGCAACAGGATACAACAAAGGTTAAGCCATGAGCCCGCTGCCAGACCTTGCTATTGCCGCCATTATACCCGCCGCCGGGGTAGGCAAACGAATGCAGGCGAACATTCCCAAACAATATTTGCCTCTCAATGGCAAAACGATCCTGCAACATAGTGTCGAGCGGATAAGCGCGCATCCAGAAATTGATATGCTCTGGCTGGCGCTTGATAGCGCCGATCCGTACTTTGCAACCACGCCGTTAGCCGATGCCGATATTACCCGGGTAGCCGGTGGTACCGAGCGGGTTCACTCGGTACTAAATGCCCTGAACGAGATTGACGCTAGCGTGTACCCCTGGGTATTGGTGCATGATGCCGCCCGGCCGCTGGTGCGTCAGGCGGATATCAGCACGCTGATAGCCCGTTGCCGGCGCGTGGGCCATGGTGGCATTCTGGCCTGCCCGGTGCGGGATACCATGAAACGCGGTGATGCAGGCGCTAGCGAGACCCTGGTGCTTGCAACGGTCGAACGTGAACAGTTATGGCATGCGCTTACTCCGCAACTTTTTCCCACCGCGCTGCTGCGTCAGGCGATAATCGGCGCGCTTGCTAAGGGAGTTATTATTACCGATGAGGCCTCGGCAATGGAGTGGGCGGGGCAGCCAGTGCTGCTGGTTGAGGGCGCGGCTGATAATATTAAAATAACCCGCCCGACTGATTTAACCCTGGCGGGTTATTTTTTAACGCAACAGGATCTGGAGTACCCCACGACATGAATTTTCGGATAGGCCATGGTTTTGATGTCCATGCATTTGGTGGCAGCGGCCCGGTAACCCTGGCTGGGGTTAAAATTGACTACGCCCAGGGCTTATTGGCTCATTCCGACGGTGATGTGGTGTTGCACGCGGTTGCTGATGCCATACTAGGTGCGCTCGGGTTGGGTGATATTGGTCATCACTTTCCGGATAACGATGCCAGCTATAAAGGTATTGATAGCCGTATTCTGCTTCGTCATGTATTTGCTGAAGCCACCAAGGCGGGTTATCAGCTGAATAATCTGGATGTGACAATTATGGCGCAGGCCCCGAAAATAGCGCCTCATATCAGCGCCATGCGCCAATGTCTGGCCAGCGATTTAGCGTGTGACATCCATCAGATAAATGTCAAAGCAACCACCACCGAGCAACTGGGTTTTGTCGGCCGCAAAGAAGGCATTGCGGCTGAGGCGGTTGTGCTGCTGGTTAAGCAGCAATGAGCGAATTACCAGCACCCACCTTACCACAGTGGCAGTATTTATATGGCACGCCAGAAATTACGGCGGTTATTCGCAGCCAGCCCACGGACTTTATCGTTGACGAGCAGCTGAATTTTGAGCCCAGCGGCAGTGGCGAGCACTTGCTGCTGCAAATTGAGAAGCGCGGTCAGAACACCCAGTATATTGCCCGACAGTTGGCCCGGTTAACCGGTTTGCGAATGCGCGATATCAGCTATGCTGGTCTAAAAGATCGGCATGCGCTGACCCGGCAGTGGTTTTGTTTTAAATGGCCGATTAAACAAGAGTTGGCCTGGCAGCACTGGCAGCTGGAAGACTGCAAAATACTGCAAGTGGTTCGCCATTATCGAAAATTGCGCTTAGGTGCCTTAAAAGCCAATCATTTTCAGATAACCCTTACCGAGGTCAGCGATCCTGATGCGCTGCTGGCGCGACTGCAACTGATTGCAGCTGGCGTGCCTAATTATTATGGTGAACAGCGCTTTGGCCGTGCCGGAGGCAATCTTGCTCTGGCCGATGGCTTGTTTGCCGGCGAACGCATAGCGGATCGGCAGATTAGGGGGCTGGCGTTATCGGCCAGCCGCTCTTTTTTATTTAATACAGTGCTCTCTGCCCGGATCGCGCAGGGGTTGTTTAATCAGGTTCTGGACGGTGATATTCTGCAGTTGGATGGTACCGGCTCAATTTTTCAGGTAGAACAAGCCGATGAGCTTTTACAACAACGGTTGCAGCAAGCTGATGTACATATCACCGCACCGTTGGTGGGTATTGACGGTGCTGTAGTAAGCCAGCAGGCGGCAGCACTGGAGCAGCGGGCACTGGCGGCGCATCAGCAATGGTGTCAGGGCCTGGCAGAATATAGGCTGCAAGGGGCACGGCGCAGTATCCGGTTAGTGCCACAACAGCTTAACGCCGCCGTAACTGGCGACAGGGTTACCCTGAGCTTTTCCTTGCCGGCAGGGTGTTTTGCCACCAGTGTGCTGCGAGAATTAGCCTGCTATCGCGATGGCAGCCGGCCATTAGCTGACATGACGTAACCCCGGCTTAACATGGAGTAATAATGCGAATTTTACTAAGTAATGACGACGGCGTTTATGCTAAAGGCATTCAGGTGTTGCAACAGGCATTATCTGAGATTGCACAGGTGACCACCGTGGGCCCGGATAGAAATTGCAGTGGCGCCAGTAATTCCCTGACACTACTTAACCCGCTGCGCACTCAGACTCTGGATAATGGCTATATTGCGGTTAATGGTACGCCAACCGATTGCGTGCATCTTGCCATCAGCCAATTACTGGATTTTACCCCGGATTTAGTGGTTGCGGGGATTAATCATGGCGCGAATCTGGGCGATGATGTGCTTTACTCCGGCACTGTTGCCGCAGCAACGGAGGGACGGCATCTGGGGTTGCCGGCTATTGCCGTATCATTGGCCGGTCGGGAAGAGCAGCATTTTGTAACGGCAGCGCATGTTACCGTCGAGGTGATAAAAAAGCTGAAGTCGCACCCGTTACCGGCTGATCAAATTCTGAATATTAACGTGCCGGCTATTGCCCTTGATGACTTAAAAGGCATTATGGTGACCAGGCTCGGTCGGCGCCATAAAGCCGAGACCATGAGCAGCGACACCGATCCCTGGGGGCGGAAAATATATTGGTACGGTTCGTTAGGCCCTGAGCTTGATGCCGGTGAAGGTACCGATTTTTATGCCATAGCAAATGGCTATGCGTCGGTGACGCCGCTGCATGTCGACATGTCAGCGTACAAAAGTATGGATACACTGAAAGCGTGGTTAGCGGGGATCAGGTTGTAATATGGCAGTAGCAACAGCGCGAAGTGCAGCGGTATTAGCCCAAAAATTGCGAACAGAAGGCATCAGCGACAATGAGGTCCTGCAGGCGGTATCGCAGGTACCCCGTCACCTGTTTGTCGAAGCGGTATTAGCGCATAAAGCCTATGAAAATACTGCCCTGCCGATTGGTCAGGGCCAGACCATTTCGCAACCCTATATTGTGGCGAGAATGACCGAGTTACTGCTGCAAGGCAAGGCACCGGGCAAAGTACTGGAAATTGGTACTGGTTCGGGCTATCAAACGGCTATTCTGGCCCATTTATTTAAGCATGTTTGCTCGGTTGAACGGATCAAAGCGTTGCAGTTTCAGGCAAAGCGGCGGTTGCAGCAACTGGATTTACACAATGTGTCAATGAAACATGGTGACGGTTGGCTGGGGTGGACCAGTAAAGCTCCATTTGACAGTATTATTGTGACGGCCGCGCCGACTGAAGTACCTGCGGCCTTATTGCAGCAATTAAGCGAAGGTGGCAGGCTGGTGATTCCGGTTGGTGTAAAAGACCAGGTATTACGGGTGTATCAGCGTACTGGCGACACCTTTAGCAGTACCGATATTGAAGCCGTTCGCTTTGTACCCCTGGTGCCGGGTGAATTAGGTTAACCTTAAGCAGTAGAAGGCAGTAACAAGTAATCATGAAAAACTATCTACAATGGATGATTAAAGGCCTGGCCATGGGGGCGGCAGACGTTGTGCCCGGTGTTTCAGGCGGTACTCTGGCATTTATTCTGGGTATTTACAGCCGGTTGCTGGCGGCGATAAGTGCCGTGAACATGACTGCGGTAAAACTGCTGCTGCGAGGCCGTATTGCTCAACTATGGCAGCATATCGACGGTACTTTCCTGCTCTGCCTGGTAACAGGAATACTGCTAAGTATTTTTTCACTGGCCAATGTTATTGGTTATCTGCTGGAGCATCGGCCGGTACCGCTATGGGCATTTTTTAATGGGTTAATTCTGGCGTCTTTACCTGTATTGCTGCGTAGTGTCAGCTGGTCGGCACTGCGGTTGGTGCTATGTGGCGCAGGGGTGGTGTTTGCAGTGGCTATTGGCATGCTGGCGCCGGTGCAGCTGAATCCGGCACCCTATATGTTTTTTCTGGCCGGTGCAGTGGCGATTTGCGCGATGATTTTACCCGGCATTTCCGGGGCTTTTATTTTGCTGATTCTGGGTATGTATGGTCCGGTAATGCTGGCAGTTACCGAGTTGCAGCTGGGGATAATTTTCCTGTTTGCCAGCGGCTGTCTGGTGGGGTTACTCAGCTTCTCCAAGCTACTGAACTGGCTGTTGCAGCATCGGCATGATGCTACGCTGGCACTATTAATTGGGGTTGTTATCGGCGCGCTATACCGGATTTGGCCGTGGCAGCATGAGCAGCAGATGCTAAGTCCGTGGCAATATCAACAGCAGCTTGGCAGCCACGATCTGTTGCTGGCAGTGGGCTCATTGGTAGCCGGAATGATGATGATTACCCTGTTAATGAATTTAGAGCGGTTGTTTAACCCCGCTGCAGCGGTTAAAGCGAAGGAGTAGCACATTAACCGGATCACCGGCCTGTGGCTGATTGCAATACTGCCAGCGGTGCTGTTAACAGCACTGACTGGCTGTACCTCACGCTCTGGTCCGGCGCCGGTAACCACGCTTGAGCTAAGAGAAAACCCGTATCGGGAACGTAACCGCGGCACGCTGGCGGCAAGTCAGTATGTGGTGCAGCGCGGTGATACGCTTTATGCGATTGCCTTTCGGGCCGGGGTTGACGTGCGCACGTTAGCCAGCGGCAACAATATAAGCAGCCCCTATACCATTTATCCTGGCCAGGTTATTCAGCTAGCCATCACCAGGCCGACAGCCAGTAAAAGGGACAGCGCCGCCTCGTCGCCGGTTGCAACGACCAACCGCCAGGCTAACCCGGTAAAACCGGCTACGACAACACAGACGGCCGGGACAATAAAGTCAACCCAAGCAAAATCAAATAGTTCAGTAAAAGCGGCTAAACCTGTTGCTTCAACAAATCAAACACGTTATGTTCAGTCATCAGGTGTGAAAAATGAACAAAAAACCGCGGATAATACCTTAGCTGGAAACAAGGTGCAATGGCAGTGGCCTGTAAAAGGTAAGATAGTTTCGCGATTTTCTACCCTGGAACATGGTAACAAAGGGATCGATATTGCGGGACGGGAAGGCAGCAGAATAAATGCCGCTGCAGAGGGCCTGGTAGTTTATGCCGGCAGTGCCTTACGCGGTTATGGTAACTTGATTATCATCAAGCATAATGACGATTATTTAAGTGCTTATGCTCACAATAAACGTATTTTAGTCGCAGAGCGGCAACAGGTTGCTGCCGGGCAGCAAATCGCTGAGATGGGAGCAACCGATGCGACGGATAGCCGGTTACATTTCGAAATACGTTTTCGGGGTAAGTCAGTTGATCCGATACGATACTTGCCCTGAGATCGACAAAGTGTAACAAAGCGCTGTCCTAATAACGCTATGGTAACAACAAAAATATCGTGACAATGAGACTAGCCAGCAAGGTTAGCGTTTGAACACAAGCACGCAGGCAGGAAGGTAGCTTAGTCAGCCCCGACACCCGGCAGACGTGGGAGAAAGGATATGGGACTTAAGAGTGTTAAAGCTGTAGCGTCAGACGCAGATTTGAAAGATGACGAGCTGACAGAGGAAGTAGCAACCCTGGACGATGAGATGGAACCAGATGTGGCAGAATTAGCGGGTGAAGACGTTATACCCGATGATGTGTTTGCCAAGGACGATAGCCACAAAACCATGGATGCCACCCAAATCTATCTGGGTGAAATTGGTTTCTCTCCGCTGCTAAGCGCTGAAGAAGAAGTGTATTTTTCGCGGTTATCGTTAAAAGGCGATGCCGCTGCCCGTAAAAGGATGATTGAAAGCAACTTACGGCTGGTGGTTAAAATAGCCCGCCGCTATATCAACCGAGGTTTGGCATTACTGGATTTAATAGAAGAAGGTAATTTAGGGCTAATTCGAGCGGTTGAGAAGTTTGACCCGGAGCGGGGTTTTCGGTTTTCTACCTATGCCACCTGGTGGATCCGCCAGACCATTGAACGTGCCATTATGAATCAGACCCGGACCATTCGTCTGCCAATTCATGTAGTGAAAGAACTCAATATTTATTTGCGTGCTGCCCGCGAGTTATCACAAAAGCTTGACCATGAGCCAACCCCGGAAGAAATTGCTGCAGCACTAGACCGGCCGGTTGCTGAAGTGCGCAAAATGTTAAAATTGAACGAAAAAATAACCTCGGTTGATATGCCGGTAGCCGGTGCGTCGGAAAAGCAGCTACTGGATGTGATTGCCGATGAAAAAGAGCAGGGACCAGAAGGTGAGCTACAGGATGAAGACATTCGTCAGCACCTGGTGTTATGGCTGGACGAGCTTAACCCGAAGCAGCGTGAAGTGCTGGCCCGGCGTTTTGGCTTGCTGGGTTATGAGCCGTCAACTCTGGAAGATGTCGGTCATGAAATTGGCTTAACCCGGGAGCGGGTGCGGCAAATTCAGGTAGAAGCACTGCGCCGCTTAAAGGAAATTGTGACCCATCAGGGCCTGAATATTGAGACCCTGTTTCAGGATTAGTCATCCTGGCTATTAACAAAACGGGCGCCTTGGCGCTCGTTTTTGTTTGGCCGCGGTGAAGCAACCGAACCTTCAGCATAACATCACATCTGGCGTAGCTTTGTCACAGTTGGTCGCAACAGAGGGGCAGCGCTATTGCATCATTGGCACAGGCCGCTTAGCGTAGGCTAATTATTTTATCGCAACATAAAAGGGTTTTGCATGTCGTTACAAAAAATTGCTGCGCTGACTGCGGCGTTAGCGCTGGGCTCTGCGGCCAGCCAGGCCGTGCCGGTATTTCCGGACAGTGACTATCGCGACACCGTTGCCTCAGTTGAACAGGTGCTGGGGTTTCCTCTGGCCAGCCGGATTGCTGAGCCGGCACAGATAAAACAGTATTTTGAACAGCTGGCACAGGCGCATCCAAACCGGATTAAACTGGTTCCCTATGCCAAAAGCTGGCAAGGCCGGCCGCTGTTTTATGTGGTGATTGGTAGCGAGCAAAATATTGGCAGGCTGGCGGATATTCAGCAGCAAATGCAGCAACTGGCCAACCCGCAAAACATTAATGAACGCGAAGCACAGCAGCTGATTAGTGAGCTACCGGCCAGTATCTGGATTGGCAGTAGTTTACACGGTAATGAAATAAGTCCGCCTGAGTCAGCGATGGCCCTGGCGTATCATTTGCTGGCGGATAACAGCCCGCATACCGCTGACTTACTCAGTAATACCCTGGTTTACATTGACCCGTTGCAAAACCCTGATGGCCGCAACCGCTTTGTCAGCCGTTATTATGCCACGGTGGGCCTGGAACATTCGGCTGATCGGTTATCTGCCGAGCAGAACGAGCCCTGGCCAAATGGTCGCACCAACCATTATCTGTTTGATATGAACCGTGACTGGATCTCGTTAACCCAGCCGGAAACTCGTGGCCGGGTTAAGGCCTTGCAACAGGTATATCCGCTGGTGTTTGTCGACTCGCATGAAATGGGCGGCGATATGGGTTATTACTTCAGCCCGGAAGCCGAGCCGTATAATCCGCATATTCAGGCACAACAGCGCCAAAGCCTGCAATGGTTGGGTGAGAACAATGCCCGCTGGTTTGATAAATTTGGTTATGACTATTTTACCCGGGAAATATTTGATGCATTTTACCCGGGCTATGGCGCCAGTTGGCCGCTGTACCAGGGCAGCATTGCCATGACTTACGAAATGGCGTCAGCCCGCGGCCATCAGTATCGTAAAGCCGATGGTGAAATACTTACTTTTGCGGATGGTGTCCAGCGTAATTTTGTCGCTTTTATGGCCACCATTGAAACCGCTAGCCAGCGCGCATCTGCGCTGTTGACGAACTTTTATCAGTACCGCAAAGATGCCATTAAGCAAGGCAACTCTGGTCCGGTGCGCAGCTTTATTTTTCCGGCGAAACGTGACGAGGCTGGCCATACCAAATTAAGCGCTATTCTGACCGAACATGGCATTAAGGTGGGTAAGGCAACAGCAGGGTTTAAAGCTTGTGGTGAAAACTATCAGGCGGGCAGCTATGTGATAAATACTGCACAGCCAACTTATCACTTAATTCGTACCTTGCTGGACGATACCGTGCCGATGGACCAGGAATTTATTGCCAGACAAGAACAGCGCCGGGCCAATAATCTGCCAGATCAAATATACGATGTCACGGCCTGGTCATTGCCGCTGATGTACAATCTGCCAGTGGTTAGTTGCAACCGGGCGGTGGATGTTGCCACCACCACGGTCAGCACCGAGCGGATCCTGGCCGGTAAGGTCACCAACCCTGCTGCCGGCTTTGGCTATATTGTGCCATGGGGCGATATGGCGGCCGCCCGGTTTGCCAGTGGCGCATTGCAGCAAGGCCTGAAGGTAAAAAGCAGCGATTTGGCCTTTACCCATCAGAATGGCCAGCGCTACCCGGCGGGCAGTCTGATTGTCAGCCATGCCGATAACAGCCCGCAACTTTCGGAGCAGGTACAGCATCTGGCAGCACAGAGCGGCGCCACAGTTACCGGCATAGACAGTAGTTGGGTAACCGATGGCCCTAATTTTGGCTCTTTTAATGTAAAAACCTTGCATAAACCCAATGTGGCTATGGTGTGGGATGAACCAACTAACCCATTAAGTGCCGGCAGTGCCCGTTTTGTGCTGGAGCGTAACCTAAATTATCCGGTTACGGCGATGCGTCCGGCGCAGTTGCGTAGCGCCGATCTGAGTCATTATCAGGTATTAATTGTGCCGGCCAGTAGCCGTGGTAGTTATCAGCAGGTATTGGGCGATGATGGCCTTTCGACTCTGCGCAGCTTTGTCGAACGCGGCGGTGTGCTGATTGCACTGGGCAACGCTACTGATTTGTTGCTGGCGGGGGATAAGCCATTACTGAACAGCAAGCGCGAATATAAAGTGCATGATGCTGCCGAGAAAAAGGCGGATGACGACCAGAACAAACAGATGAAAGTTGCCGGCAGTATTATCAAAAACCCGGAGGAGTATCAGCAGTGGCTGGTTCCCGAGAAAGCGGACCCTGACTGGGTGCCTGGTTTTATTGCTCGCGCCGAAGTTGACCAGCAGCACTGGCTGACTGCAGGCGTGCCGGAGACTGTCAATAGTTTGTATGTTGGTAATCAGGTCTATCAGCCATTAACCATTGCTGATGGCCGTAATGTGGTCAGGTTTGCGCAAGCAGAACAATTACTGGCTGGTGGTTTTGTCTGGGATGAGAACCGCCAGCAAATTGCCAATAAGCCGCTGGTGATGGTGCAGGCGGTAGGCAGGGGGCAGGTCATCAGCTTTACCCAGGAGCCCAACTTCCGGGCTTATGTTGATGGCATGCATCTGTTGTACATTAATGCAGTATTTCGCGGTGCGGCGCATGCTAACCCGCTGCGCTAGTGTTAACCCATTGTGTTAATTAGCTGACTACTTTAACAGCGCCGGGTTAGTCACCGGCGCTTTTTTTATGCTGAATTGCTACTGTAACTGCGCCGGCGATTAAGCCCCAGAACGCTGAAGCCAGACCAAAAAAGCTGGCACCAGAGGCGGTGACCAGCAGGGTAATGACTGCTGCATCGCGGTATTTTGGCTCGCTGGTGGTGGTGGCCAAATTAGCAGCAATGGTGCTAATCAGTGCCAGCCCGGCCAGTGCCGCCACCATTTCTTTGGGAAAGGCGGCAAACAGCGCGACGACAGTAGCCCCGGCTAAGCCTGCCAGCAAATAAAACACCCCGGCCGCGATGCCGGCTATATAGCGTTTTTGCTGCTGTGGGTGGGCTTCAGTGCCGGTACAAATGGCGGCGGTAATGGCAGCAAGATTAATTGAAAAGGCGCCCCAGGGGGCTAGCAGCAAGGTACTAAGCGCAGTGCTACTAATGAGCGGCGAAACCGGCGTGTTATAGCCGCTTGCCCTGAGCACTGCAACGCCGGGAATATTTTGGGAGGCCATGGTCACCAGTAACAGCGGTAAACCTACCCCGATTAGAGCACTGATTGAAAACTCCGGGGTAACCCACACTGGCCTGGCCAGGCCAAAGGTTACCGCCGATAAATCGAGACTACCACCAAGCACCACGGTAACAATACCAGATAGCATGACCAGTAAAATGGCATAACGTGGCAAGTATACCTTGGCAATCAGGTACACCAGACACATGCTGCCAACTAACAGCCACTGGCGTTGCATTGAACTGAAAATAGCAAAACCAAATTGCAGCAAAATACCCGCCAGCATGGCACTGGCCAGTGGCAGCGGGATCAGTCGGGTCAGCTTCTCAAACCAGCCGGTAATGCCAATAATCAGCCCCAGTGCAGCGGTAAAAATAAACACGCCGGTGGCGTGCTCAATGCTCAGCCCCTGTAAACTGGTGGCCAGTAACGCGGCACCCGGGGTAGACCAGGCGGTAATAACCGGCGCTTTGTAATACCACGACAGGCCAATGCAGGTCGCCGCCATACCAATACCGAGCGCCAACAGCCAGGATGCCATGATCTCATTGCTGGCACCAGCGGCACTGGCTGCCTGAAATACAATGGCGACTGAGCTGGCAAAGCCAACCAGCACCGCGACAAAGCCGGCCACCACGGCGGATAAACTTAAATCTTTTAACATCAGGCTTCCTTCGCCTGGCGGCTTAGCAGGTACAGTAAATCAAGGGCCTGGCGGGCAGTTAAATCATCGGGGTTTAGTGCGGCCAGTTGTTGAACCAACGGATGCTCAGGTGGCATCAGCGGCAATTGCTGTTGACTGGCGCGGGCGGGCTGCTGTTCCAACTGCGCCAAACCTTGTTGTTCCAGTTGGCTAAGCTTTTGTTTAGCGTGGCTAATAACCGTTTTAGGTACGCCAGCAAGCTGTGCAACCTGCAGACCAAAGCTTTTACTAGCAGCACCGTCCTGGACGTGATGCATAAACACAATATCATCGCCATGCTCTACTGCATCCAGGTGAACGTTCACCACACCCTGCAGCGTGTTGGCCAGTTCGGTCAGCTCAAAATAATGAGTGGCAAATAAGGTCAGGGCCTTAATCCGGGTTGCTAAATAATCGGCGCAGGCCCAGGCAAGACTTAAGCCATCATAGGTGCTGGTGCCACGGCCAATTTCATCCATTAATACCAGACTATGCTCGGTGGCGTGGTGCAAAATAGTGGCCGTTTCGCTCATTTCCACCATAAAGGTTGAGCGGCCCGAGGCGAGATCATCAGAAGCACCAATCCGGGTAAATATCCGGTCAACCGGCCCCAGGCTGGCACTTTCTGCTGGCACAAAGCAACCAATATAGGCCATTAGCGTTATCAGCGCGGTTTGGCGCATATAGGTCGATTTACCGCCCATATTCGGCCCGGTAACCATCAGCATCCGCCGGCTGGCACTCAGACTAAGTGGATTGGCAATAAAAGGCTCAGTTAATACCTGCTCTACCACCGGATGGCGAGCTTGCAGCAGTTCAATCCCGGGTTCGGCGCGCAGCAGTGGCCGGCAATAATGCAAGCTGCACGCTCGTTCAGCAAAAGTGCACAGCACATCCAGTTCGGCCAGCGTCTGGGCGAGCTGTTGCAACTGGCTTAAAAATGGGCTGGTTAGTTCAAATAATTGCTCGTACAGCTGTTTTTCCAGCGCCAACGCCTGGCTCTGGCTACCCAGTACTTTGTCTTCATATTCCTTTAACTCAGGAATAATATAACGCTCGTTATTTTTTAAGGTCTGGCGCCGGACGTACTCCGGTGGCACCTTAGTATCACTACTGCGGCCGGTTTCAATGTAATAGCCGTGCACCCGGTTAAAACCGACTTTAAGCGAAGCAATGCCGGTGCGCTCTCGTTCGCGCAGTTCCAGTTGCTGTAAATAATCTGTGGCGCCGGTCGCCAGTGCCCGCCAGTGGTCTAAATCGCTGTTATAACCGACTGCAATGACGCCACCATCGCGTATCAACACCGGCGGCGCTTCGACGATTGCCGCCTTTAGCAGTTGCAGCAGCTCTGGCATAGGCGCGCTGTTACTGGCGATAGTTTGCAGTAATGGCGTGTTAGCAAAGCTTAATTCCTGCTGTAATGCCGGTAGTTGAGCCAGGGCCTGGCGCAAGCGGGCAAAATCGCGCGGCCTTGCACTTCGCAGTGCTAATCTGGCGATAACCCGCTCAATATCTCCGATATTTTTCAGTGCTGGCTGTAAGCTTTCAACATCATCGGTTAGCTCGTTAACGGTATCGAGCCGCGCATTAACCTGTGCCTGATTACGCAGTGGCGCATGCACCCAGCGCTTTAACAGGCGCGAGCCCATCGCTGTCTGGTTGCGGTCCAGCACTGCTGCCAGGGTGTTCTCAACGCCACCACTGAGGTTTTGGGTCAGCTCCAGATTACGCCTGGTCGCTGCATCAAGCACGATATAGTCTTCAGCTCGCTCCAGCGCGATAGCCCGGATATGCGGCAGGCTGGCACGCTGGGTGTCTTTGACATATTGCATCAGGCAGCCGGCGGCCATCAATGCGACCGGTGCGTCGTCAACGCCAAAGCTGATGAGATCTTTGGTGCCAAATTGCTGGCAGAGCAGCCGTTTGGCGGTGGCCAGTTCAAACTCCCACTCGGGTCGGCGGCGGGCGCCTTTGCGCGATTGACACAGCTCGGGCTGGCTGAATAGTTCGGGGTAAAGTAACTCGGCCGGGTTAAGCCGTTGCAACAGAGCAATCAGATCACTGCTATTGGCCACCTGATTTATTAAAAAACGGCCGGCACTTAAATCCAGCTGCGCTAAACCAAACTGGCCGCGCTGTTCACAGATAGCACAGAGCAAATTATCCTGGCGCTCATTTAACAGCGCCTCATCGGTAACAGTACCCGGAGTAACAATACGCACCACTTTACGCTCAACCGGACCTTTGCTGGTTGCCGGATCGCCAATTTGTTCACAAATGGCAACAGATTCACCCAGCTGAACCAGCCGGGCCAGATAACCTTCAATAGCATGATAAGGCACGCCCGCCATCGGAATGGGCTGGCCGGCACTCTGGCCCCGTTTGGTCAGCGAGATATCCAGCAGCGCCGCAGCTTTTTTGGCGTCATCAAAAAATAGTTCGTAAAAGTCACCCATCCGGTAAAACAGCAAAATATCGGGATGCTCACTTTTTAATCCCAGATATTGCTGCATCATTGGGGTGTGGCTGCTTAGGGCTTGCTCCGGTTTCTGGTCTGACGGCATAATGTAACTCTGATTTCCCTGTTGGACTGGCTATGGCACTGGCAACCGATACTGAGCAACTGGCTGCAGAGCTGGGTGCGTTATTATTACGAAAAAAATGGTTCGTCACCACTGCTGAATCCTGTACTGGTGGCGGCATTGCTTATTATTTAACCGCAGTGGCCGGCAGCTCTGCCTATTTAGATCGCAGTTTTGTTACCTATAGCAATAAAGCCAAACAGCAGTTGCTGGGCGTGCGCAGCGCTACTTTATTACAATTTGGCGCGGTAAGCGATGAAACGGTTAAAGAAATGGCGGTCGGAGCAGCAACAGCCGCTAACGCCCAGCTGGCCATTGCGGTATCGGGTATCGCCGGGCCTGGTGGTGGCTCGGTTGCCAAACCTGTGGGTACTGTCTGGTTTAGTTTCTGGCTGAATGGCCAGCTTAGTAGCCAGCAGCAGCAGTTTAACGGCAATCGCGAGCAAGTGCGCCAGCAGGCCATCGATTATGCGCTGAAACACAGCATCTTATTATTGACAGCTTTATTAAACTAGACTACTGTACGAGCATACAGTGTTTTTGCAAGCCGAATTTTTGGAGTGAACAATGGACGACAATAAACAAAAAGCCCTGGGTGCAGCCCTGACTCAAATCGAACGCCAATTTGGCAAGGGTTCTATTATGCGCCTGGGTGACAGCACTGCGCTGGACATTGCTTCGGTTTCGACCGGCTCACTGGGGCTGGATATTGCCCTTGGCATAGGTGGCTTACCGTACGGCCGGATAGTCGAAATTTATGGTCCTGAGTCATCCGGTAAAACCACCTTAACCTTGCAAGTAATCGCCGAAGCCCAGAAAGCGGGTAAGACCTGTGCATTTATTGATGCAGAGCATGCCTTGGATCCGGTATATGCCAAGAAACTGGGTGTTAAAGTAGAGGATCTGTTGGTATCACAACCGGATACCGGTGAACAGGCGCTGGAAATTTGTGACATGCTGGTGCGCTCAGCGGCAGTCGATATTGTGGTCGTCGACTCCGTGGCAGCATTAACACCTAAGGCGGAGATTGAAGGTGACATGGGCGATAGCCACATGGGCTTGCAAGCCCGCTTAATGTCACAAGCCCTGCGTAAGCTTACCGGTAATATTAAACGCTCGAATACCTTGTGTATTTTTATTAACCAAATCCGGATGAAAATCGGGGTGATGTTCGGTAACCCGGAAACCACCACTGGCGGTAACGCCCTGAAATTTTATGCCTCAGTGCGACTGGATATCCGCCGGATTGGTTCAGTAAAAGAAGGTGATGAAATCACCGGAAATGAAACCCGGGTTAAAGTGGTGAAAAATAAGGTGGCGCCGCCATTTAAACAGGCTGAGTTTATTATTCAGTATGGCGCTGGTATTAATAAAAACGGCGAGCTGATTGATTTAGGCGTGGCGCAGGGCCTGGTTGATAAGTCGGGTGCCTGGTATGCCTATCAGGGTAACAAAATTGGTCAGGGCAAAGCCAATGCCATGAAGTTCCTGACTGAGAATCCGGCTATTGCCGATGAAATTGAGAAAGAATTGCGCAGCCGTTTGTTACTGAAACCGGGCGAGAAAGTGATTGAAGAAGCAATACCGGCCGAGTTCGAAGCTGACATGTAATACTTTTATACTATAAAAAAGCCAGCATTTTTGCTGGCTTTTTTGTTTTTTTTCTAGCAAAAAAACGTCAGCTGCCAGCAGCTAAAACAGGTGTTAACCGGTTATAAATGATTGAGACTGCGGATAAACCACAAAAAGGCTTATTTGTTATTATTGCCCGGCAAGCCATAACAGCGTCGCCGCGCTGCTGATCTGAGAAATTTTGTCTTGCCCTGTCGTATAGCCAACGGTAATCTGATAAGCCTGTTTTTTACTTAAAAACATTTTTTTTTAACAATGTTGTCATCGCGGTAGGTGGCCGGTATTACTCATAATGATTAAACACACTTTTCTGTTACTGGCCTGTTTATACGTTCTGGTAGGTTGTAATGCCGATATCAGCGTGCAAGACGAACCTAACGATCCGGTTGCTCAGGAATACCCGCTGGCATTCGTTGCCCGGCCTTTGTTCGATCAGGACGGCAACCCTTATCAACCCAATCTGGTTGCTCCAGAGACATTTAATCCCGGCGCGAAGCTGTTTCTGAAACAAAATGCGTTTGCACAGTCGGCAGAGCGGGAGCTCCTTGCTGAAATATTTGCTGGTGCCCTCTACGATGTAAAAGATCTGACATTGTCTCCTGATGGCAACACGCTGTTATTTGCGCTGCGTCCGCCAGAACTAGAAAATGTACCAGAAGAATTGCAGCCAAGCTGGAGTCTCTGGCGCTATAGCCTAAGCAGCAATACCGTGGCACCGGTGATAACAGACCCGCTGCTGGCAGAGCAGGGGCATGATGTCAGCCCCGGATTTCTGGCTGATGGCCGGATTGTGTTCAGCTCTACCCGCCAACAAAAAGCCCGCCAGATTTTACTGGATGAATTTAAGCCCCAGTACAGCGGCTTACATGAAGACTTACAGGGGCCTGCGTTTAACCTGCACGTGATGAATGCTGATGGCTCTGAGATTGAACAAATCAGTTTTAACCTGAGCCATGACCTGTATCCCGTGGTGTTGGCTGATGGCCATATTTTATATAGTCGCTGGGATAATCAAAGCGATCGCAACATGTTTAACTGGTATCAGATGCGCCCCGATGGGTCGGCTAACCAGTTGGTATACGGTTGGCATTCTCATCAAACCGGCGCGGCTAACAGCCAGGTCGACTTTGCAAAACCAAGGGTACTGGCCAATGGTGAGATTGCAGCATTGCTCCGCAGCCGCAACCAGCAAAGCTTAAATACCCTGCCAGTACAGATTGCGCTGGCAATAGCCAGCGATAACGAACAGCCATTGTATCAGGAAGTACTGAATTTGCCGGCACAAACGCCGCTGTTGCCCTGGAGTTTTGATAACTCGGACCGACCGGAAGCTGCCGGTCTGGTGCAGGATATGTTTGCCCTGCGGGATGGCTCGGAAAGATTTCTGGTGAGCTGGTCGCCGTGCAGGGTAGTGGTGGATGAGGTGATTACCAGTTGTAATCAACTGGATGACCCCGGGGCTTTCCCGGCTGCGAGTCCGTTGTATGGTTTATGGTTGTTCGATTTAGTTAAGCAGACGCAGGTACCGGTGAAGCTTGGCGCTGAGCAACAACTATTGAGTGATCCACTGGTATTGCAACAGTATAGCCGGCCCGTATTTTTACCCGCCAACCCGGACGCCGATGCTGAGCTTGCAACAAAGGGCGAAGCTATTTTAGATATTCGCAGTGTGTATGACATTGGTGGTGAAGCGCTGTTGCCGGTGGCTCAGTTAGCTGACCCGATGCAAACCAGTGCTGCTGAGCGGCCAGTGCGTTATCTGAGTTTGGTGCGGGGCGTACCCATTCCGCCGGAGGAAGTACGTGAAGTGCCCAATTTTGCCTTTGGGGTAAACCGGCGTCAGCTAATGCGTGAGCTGGTTGGCATTGTACCGGTGCAACCGGATGGCTCGGTCAGAGTAAAAGTACCGGCCAACGTGCCTTTGGCGCTGAGTTTACTCAATAGCGACGGCCAGGCAGTATCACCACAGCATCAGCAGTGGATTACTTTGGCAGCTGGCGAAACCTTGAGTTGTAACGGTTGTCATGCTGCCAATAATACCCGGCCGCATGGCAGGATCAGTGGTGAATGGCCCAGTATAAATCCCGGCCCGGCCAGTGCAACGGCCTCGTTCCCTAACGCCAACCCGTTATTACCCCCTAACGCAGGTGAAACCATGGCCCAGACTATGGCGCGACTGCTCGGTGAGCAAACGCTCAGTGCCGGTTTAAGGTTTGAAGATATCTGGACTGATCCGGCGTTACGTCAACCTGATCCGAGTGAACAAAATCTTTTTGCTGATCTTCTGACCACGGCACCGGTTGGCCTGGAGTGTTTTGACAGCTGGCAGGCTGCTTGCCGTTTAAGAGTCGATTACCCAACGCATATTCAGCCATTGTGGCAGCTTGATCGCCGTCAGTTTGATCTGCTAACCAGCGAATTACTGCGCGATAACACCTGTGTTAGTTGCCATAGCCGCACAGATGCTGCAGGCAATTCCGTGGTGCCGGCGGCACAACTGGAGCTGACCGATCAGGCCTCAGATATTCAGGCGGAGCACTTTGCCAGTTACCGGGAATTACTTAGTAACGATAATGAACAAGAGCTTATCGGTGGCGTGCTGGTTGATCGTCTGGTGCAAGCGGTAGATGGCGATGGCAATCCGGTATTTTTACGGGATGCAGATGGCGAATTAATTTTGGATGAAAACGGCGACCCGATCCCGGTAATGGTTACCGTGACGGTGCCAGCGAGTATGCGGGTCGCTGGATCACGTGCCAGTTCACGGTTTTTTCAGCAGTTTGAGCTGGGTGGCAGCCATCAGGGGTATTTGTCCCCGGCAGAGCTGCGGCTGTTAAGCCATTGGCTGGATATGGGTGC
Source organism: Arsukibacterium sp. (assembly GCF_041616895.1). GTDB lineage: Bacteria > Pseudomonadota > Gammaproteobacteria > Enterobacterales > Alteromonadaceae > Alishewanella. Next base: position 7,719 of record NZ_JBFJPY010000021.1, on the reverse strand, counting down.
ACAGTATTATAACTCGCCATTTGCCGTGGAGCCTGACTAGATGCGCTGGTGCGGTTTTTTACTGTTTTTTGCTTTGGTTGCGCCGGTGCTGGCACAACAGGTAGTGGTACAAAAGGACTATGTTGATTTGCGCACCGGACCAGGTCGGGGTTATCCGGTGGTTGAAGTGGCACTGAAAAGCGACAGCCTGCAATTGCTGATGCAACGCACTGGCTGGGTAAAAGTGCAGTTTCGCCAGCAGCAGTTATGGCTGGCAGCGACCGATCTGGATTATTTATACCCGCCAGGTGCTGAGCAAAGTATTACGGCACTGTGGCAGGCTGATCAAGGCCAGCGCCACTGGCAGCTTGGATTGGCAGCAGGCGATTTTGCCGGCACCAGTTATTACCAGCTAAGCGGCAGTTATTTGTTTTCTGACGTGATAGCGATTGAACTCAGCGCCGGTCAGGGCAGTGGCCAGCAAGCCAGCAGCCAGCAGTATCTGCTGCAGCTAAGCGTCAGCCCCTGGCCCCATTGGCAGGTGTCACCTTATCTGGCGTTAGGCGGTGGCGTATTGTTAACCCGGCCGCGCACGGTATTAGTGCAAACCGAAGAGCGCACCAGCCCGCTGGCAACGATGGAAATGGGGTTGAATTATCCGCTAACTGAGCGGGCACAGGCTACTTTGCGTTATCGCAGAGCGCTGGTCAGTACTGACCGCGATATTAATGAAGAGACGAATACATGGTTAATAGGCTTACGACTGGCGTTTTAGTCAGCGCTTTATGGTTGTCCCCGCTAGCACTTGCACAGCAGCCGGGCGACGGCAATACCAGAATTGAACCGCAAATCGAGCAGTCAGAGGTCATTCCTGCACGGCTGGATACGGAGAATTTTGTGGTTGCCCTGCGTGGCGGCATCTTGTCGATAGAAGACTTTGGCAGCAGTAGCCTGGCCGCATTGCAGCTGAGTTACCATATAAATGAAGATTTATACATCAGTGCCGAATATGCAATGGCCAAAGCCGGCCTGACATCGTACGAGCGGTTAAGTGGCGCGGCACCGCTATTAACGGATAGTGAGCGCGAATGGCTGTATTACGGTGCTGAGCTCGGTTATGTGTTGCTGCCGGGCCAGGTATACCTTGGCCGCAATTATGCGGTGAATACCGGTTGGTCGTTGTTTGCCGGAGCCGGCAATGTTGATTTTGCTGGCGACAAAGTATTTGCCTTTAAAGTGGGCAGTCAGTTTCGCTTGTATATGACTGACTGGCTGGCGCTCGATTTAGTGGTGAGCGACTACGTGTTTGAAACCACTATTTTAGCAGAGCGAAAAACGACTCATAACCTTAATGTGGCCTTGGGTCTTGCGGTCTATTTTTAACTAATGGGAAAGTAGTATGAAAACACTGTTATTAGGTTTGTTGTTAACTGTGCTGCCATTAAGTGCCCAAAGTGCCAGTGCTATCAATAATGCTAGCGCCGGTCAGCGAGCTGTAGCGCCTGACTTTACCCTCAAAGCGTTAAGTGGCGTTAATCTGCGTCTGGCTGAGCAACGTGGCGATATTATCGTCCTGAATTTCTGGGCCAGCTGGTGTGGTCCCTGTATTCAGGAAATGCCAGAGCTGGATAAGCTGGCACGCAAATATCAACCGCTGGGTGTGCAGATCTGGGGCGTAAATGTTGAGGCAGACAGCAGTGCCGCCCAGAAGTATCTGAGTAAAACCCGGGTAGAGTTTCCAATTCTGTTTGATACCGAAAATAGTGTGTCTGAAAGCTATCAGGTGCAGGCCATGCCGACCACGGTAATTATTAACAAAGACGGTGATGTGCACAGTGTGCACCGCGGTTACAAGCCTGGCTACGAGCAAAAGTATGAAAATGATATTAAAACCCTGCTACGCAACTAAACTGTTGGCCGCAGCCCTTATGCTGGGATTGTTGGCGGGCTGTAGCAGCATAGAACCCTGGGTTAAGCCCTATGAGCGGGCAGAACTTGCGGATCCGATTATGGCATTTGGTCGTCATCCGGTTGCGTTACAGCACAGTGCCCATGTGCGGGATTCGCGCGAGGCCGCCAAAGGGGCTGATGGTAGTGGCGGAGGCGGTTGTGGCTGTAACTAGGTGGTGGTTAGCGGCGCTGACGCTGTTGCTGCAAAGTGGCGCTTTGTTTGCTGCAGTGCTGCCAGACAACCGGGTTGACCTGATGCACCATAGTTATCAGGGCGGTGGGGTATCTATCGATGGCCCGGCGTTGATGCTTCGGAGCAAAATAGGTGAGCAGGTTTCGGTCTCGGGTTTTTATTACGTGGATACCGTATCCGGCGCCTCAATCGATGTAATTGCCACGGCATCTGCCTACAGTGAAACCCGGATTGAAAGCCGGGTAGGTGTCGATTATCTAACCGGCAACAGTATCTTGTCATTAAATTATGCACAAAGTGATGAAGATGACTACAACGCAAAATCTATCTCTTTAGGGGTGGCGCACGATACCTTTGGTGGCATGACCACGCTTAGCTTAAATGCAGCCGCCGGCAATGATGAAATTGGCCGAAATGGTGATGAAAGCTTTAGTGAGGAACTGCGCCGCTATAGTTATAGCCTGGGCATTACCCAGGTGCTGACCAAACGATGGATCAGCGCCCTGAATGCTGAAGTGGACATGGAACAAGGGTTTTTAAACAACCCTTACCGCAGTGTGCGGTACCGCGATCCGTTAGCAGAGCTTGGCTATGGCTACCAGTTTGAGCGTTACCCCAATACCCGTAACACCTTTGCGCTGGGGCTGGTGAATAAATTTTATTTACCGTACCGGGCGGCACTGACTGCCTCGCTGCGCCATTATCAAGACAGTTGGGATATTCAGGCGTTTGATGCCGAACTGGAGTATGTGCATCCGTTTCGGGAACGCTGGGTGTTCGACAGTCATGTGCGCTGGTATCAGCAAAGCCAGGCATCTTTCTATGCCGACCTGTTTCAGTTTGCCAATCAGCAGAATTTTATGGCCAGAGATAAAGAGCTCAGCGATTTTAATAACCTGAGCCTGGGTGTGGGCGTCAGCTATCGTTTCGCCAGCTGGTCATGGTGGCCTGCCGCCAAGCCTGAGCTTAATTTGGAATGGGATCATATCCGGTTTAATTATAATAATTTTCGTAACGTCACTGTCGCCGACACCGAGGCAGGTGCCGAGCCTTTGTACCGGTTAACTGCAAATGTGTATCGGGCCTTTTTCAGCGTTTATTTTTAGTGGGGTTGCACCATGAGATTTCAGTTTATTAAAACGGCGTTGCTTAGCCTGCTGCTCCTGGGCTGGCCAGGACTGTCATTATCTGCCGCCGATAACACCGAAACGTCGGCTCAGCAGCAACTGGAGCAGTTAAAACAGCAGGCGATTGCCCTGAACCGTGAGCTGTTTATTCTGGAAGAGGAATTGCTGTTTCCGCCCCAAACTCAGCTGGCGGTTTTCGTGTCGGTTGATGCCGGCAGCTTGTTCCGGCTCGACAGCATTGTGTTGAAATTAAATGATGAGTCGCTTGATGCCCATCTGTATACGGCCAGCGAACTGGCAGGTTTGCAGCGCGGCGCCGTTCAACCGTTATACAAAGGTAATATTCGGGCCGGTGAGCATACCCTTACCGCGGTATTTGTTGGTAAAGGCCCGCAAGAACGGGATTATCGGCGGGCGGTCAGTCACCGTTTTACCAAAGCCGACGAGGCGATGTTACTGGAATTAAAAATTTCAGACAGCAGCGCTGACTATCAACCTGATTTCAGTGTGGAAGTATGGTCCGGCAACTGAGCAGTATCTTTTTGAAACGCCTGACAATGACCTTGCTGCTTGGGTCAGGCTTGTTGCTGCCTGCAGCGGCCGAGCCATTATTGCAAAGTGAAAAGCAATACCGGCTGGCGGCATGGCATTTTTATCAGGATGATTATTATCAGGCGTTACTGCGCCTGTCGATGGCTCCAGAGGAGGCGGCAAAAGCCAGCTTGTTGCAGGCGGGTTTGTTATTACAACTGGATATGCCAGCGGCAACCGCCAGTTTATTAAAACAGTTACTAGATGATCAGACACTTAGCGGTAAGTTGCCTCGTCAGTTGCGCAATATTGCCTTATTGCAGTTCAGTCGTTATCAGTATGAGCAACAACAGCCTGAGCAGGCACGGTACTACTTTGAGCAGCTTACTGCACCGCTGGATGAGCTAACCGGCCAGGCCGAGCTGTTGCAACAGTTGTTAAGCTGGCCGGCGGCAAGCCCACAGGATACCGGAGTATTTGACCGGTTGGCCGGACAGAGCGAATTACCTTATGTGGTCATTAATCAGATCCTGGCGTTGCGTCAGCAACAGCAAGCCGGTCCGGCACTGGCGTTATTAACCCGGCTGCGCGGTCAATTGTACGGTCAGTCGCAGCCAGGCTTCTGGCAACGGTTATTTAGCTGGGAAACGGCAAAGCCGTTACTTGAGAATGAGGATGAGCGCCAGGCGCTGGCCGATTATCTGCAGTTACTGCAAGCGGGATTATTAGTTGATCAGCTGCAGTGGGCCGATGCACAGCAAGTGTTAAGCGAATTTGCCAGTAACAGCGTGTTGACGTTATCTGCCATGATGTTATACCGGGATGTACTGACTGAGAACCGTCAAATCCCCGCACTGTTAGCCGTATTGCAACAGCTTATTGCCCGCTATCCTTATGCACCTGCCAGCTGGCTGGCTGCCCACCAGCTGGGCAATCAGTTTGAGCGCGCGTTGCAACAGCAGGATGCGTTGGCCGCTTATCGCTGGGCTGATCAATTCTACCAGCAGCAACTGCTGGCCAACGATAAACATGCCAAGCTGGTGCAGCTATCACAGCTGACAGAAACTGACGCGCTAAGCGGCTGGCAGCAGTATCAGTTGCGCCAGCAAGCCTCATTATTTCAACTTAACAACCAGCTCAGTGCGCTACAACAGCTGCAGCAGCTGCAACAGCAACGCTTAAGCAAGATGGCGCGCCTGGCTGAGGTGGTCGAAATTAAACTGGACCAGCAGCAACAATTACTGACTACTTCTGTGCCTGGGTTAACGGCGAAGCAGCAGGCATTACAGCAGCAATCTGCACAACTGGCCAGCCTGATTGCCAAAGCACAGCAGCAGCCGATGGCCCAGCACTTATGGCTGGATGACACCGAACAAAATTTCTCCCAGTTGCAACGGATGCTTAACAGAGCACAGGACAGGGTAGCTGCCCTGACGGCGGCAGGCCGGGATGTTAGTGATGCTGAAATACGCTTAAGCCGCCTGCATGGTATTTTACAATGGCATTATCAATACAACAGCGCTGAACGGAATTGGCAACTGAGCAAGCAGCAACAGCTGCTGAACGCGCAATTGAGCGCGGTGGCTGCTGCCCTTAGCCGGTTAAACTCGCTGGATGGCAAGACCGAGCATTTATTGCTGCGGCAACAACAATTAGCCACCCTGACAACGCGGGAGAATCAGTTCTCGACTGCGCTGGCACAGCAGCAGCAACAGTTACTGGGTCAGTTAAATGATAATCTGCAGCAACTGCGCCAGCAAGAGCGGGAACAGCTACTTGAAATGCGGCGCCTGAATACGCAAGCGATTGCCCGGGTCATGGAGCAAGTATTGCTGAGCTCACAGGAGGCCCGGTAATGCAAAGAGTTATGCAAAGAGCAAAGTTAATAAGCAGCCGCGTTATGGTCGTGTCATTAGTTGCTATCAGTGTGCTGGCCGGATGCAGCAACGCGCCGGATAAAACGGTGCGCCGGCCCACCCTCGGCGAATTGGCGGCGTTTAATCAAGACGTCTTACCCGCGCCTGAAAAGGTTACGGCCGTGCAGTTGCAACAGGTATATCAGGAACTGCTGGCGTTGGCGCCGGCAGCTGGCGTCAGGCAGAAAGTATTATATCGGATGTCGCAGCTTAACACTCGCGCTCTGGAGCTAAGCGAGCTAAGCCCGGCTGCAGAACAGCAAGCGTTAGCGGCATTAATTGCCGAGTACCGGGCGTTGCTGCAACAGTTTCCGGATGATCCTAATAATGAGCTTATTCATTATCAGTTAGCGCGGGCGCTTGATTTAACCGGTGACAACCAGGCAGCACAGCGGCAGATGCAACTGCTGTTGCAACACTATCCACAAAGTGAATTTGCCGCTGAATTATGGTTTCGGATCGGCGATATTTATTATAGCCAGAGCTATTATGAAGAAGCGCTAAATGCCTTTGCGCAGGTACTTGCACTGGCTGGGCCTGAACTGAGCCAACATGCCCTGTATATGACAGGTTGGAGCAATTTTCAGCTGCAGCAATATGCCCTGGCCGATGATGCTTTTTTACAGGCACTGGATTTAACCTATCATCAGCGCTTAAGTGCAGACGAGCAGCAAAGCCTGCGCCAGGAATTACAGCGCATATTAAGTATTTCATTAAGTTATCAGCAGCAGGCCGACAGTTTACTGGCGCTGTTAACGCGGGCTCCCTTTCGCGATGGTCCGCCAGAACAACGACCGGTCGCTTATCAGGCGGTATTATTTCAGGCGCTGGCTGACTTCTTATTTGAAAAAGAGCTGAATCAGGCGGCATTAGCAAGCTACCGGATATTTATTGCGTATCAGCCTTTAGCGATTGAAGCTGCCAGGATGCAATTGCAACTCGTGCAGTACTATCTGGATTATGCCCAGCGCGATAATGCAGAGCTGGCACAGCAGACTTTTATTACCCTTTTTGGTCCGGCAACTGCCTTCTGGCAACAGGCCCGGCCACAAGAGCAGGCAGAACTGGCACCGCAACTGGCTCAATATCTGGATTATTTTGGCCGGCAGATCTATCAGCAGGCACAACAAGCGGGTGCTGAGGCAAAGCCAGCGGTGTATGCCAATCTGGTGCAATACTGGCAACAATTATTGCAGGTGCAGCCATTTTTAACGGCTGAGCAACGCGATGACGACTTATTATGGCCGGATGACGTACGGTATTTGCTGGCTCAGGCGCTGGCCGGTAGCGGTGATCGCGAAGCGGCGTTAGCGATGTATCAGCAATTAGGTTATCCCACTGCGCCATTATCGGCCCGCAGCTTTACGGCAGAAGAAGCGGCGTACCGAGCTCTGCTGTTAAGTGAAGTGCTGGCAAAACAGGACAATGCCAGTGCCTCGGCTGCAGATGACTGGTGGCAACAGCAGAATCAGTTCGTTCGCTGGCACAGTAGCCACAGCGCTGCGCAGCAGGTTGCCCTAAATCAACTGACTGAAATTTATCAGCAACAGGATTATGCCGAGGTTGCCAGCTATGCCAGCCGGGTAACTGACTGGCCTCATCCTGAGCAAAGCCAGCCGCCGTTAGTTAACGAGGCATTGTTTATTGTCAGCCAAAGTGAGCTGGCACAGGGCGACTATGCCAGGGCCGAACAGAGCATTCAGCAGTTGCTGCAGGTGTATCAGGCACAGAGCCGCACAGCCGGTGGCAATACGCTTGCTGCAAGCCGGATCACCCTGCTAAGCCAGCAACTGGCATCGGCGGTTTATCAGCAAGCCCAGCAAACCGGTTTAAGCAGTGCCGAGCAACTTGCCAATTTACAGCGCTTATTAACTTTACCGGAGTCGGAATATCACCAGAGTGCCGCGTATCAGCAAATTAGCTTATACCTTGAGCAGCAGCAACTGCCAGAGGCAATAGCACTGATGCAGGCTTATCAGCAGCGCTACCCGGGCAGTGCTGAGCAGCAGGCCATTACCACTGC
>NZ_JBFJPY010000020.1:0-38820 GCF_041616895.1 Arsukibacterium sp. | reverse complement strand
CATGCTGTGGGTGACTGGCATGCACGGCATGATCAGATCCAGCATTATTTTGAGCAGCTGGCCCGCCAGTCAGACAATGCCATGTTAGAAGTAATAGGTTATAGCCACGAACAACGGCCGTTGTTGCAGTTGGTTATTTCATCGACTGAAAATTTAGCTCGGTTGGATCAGATCCGTCAGCAACATGTGCAGCAGGCAAAACAAGGTACCAAAATTGCCGGCGATACACCGGTTATCATCTGGCTGGGTTACGGTGTGCATGGTAATGAACCGAGTGCAGCCAACGCAGCGTTGGTGCTGGCACATTATTTGACGGCGGTTCAGACTGAAGAGGTTCAGGCCTGGCTGAGCAAGGCAGTTATTTTAGTTCAGCCCAGTTTAAATCCGGATGGCCATGATCGGTTTGCCCATTGGGCTAATATGCATAAAGGCAGCAAGCCGGTTGCAGATCCGCAGCATCGGGAACATATCGAACCCTGGCCAAACGGTCGGCCAAACCATTATTGGTTTGATCTGAATCGCGACTGGTTGTTGTTACAGCATCCGGAGAGCCGGGCCCGAATTGCTCAGTTTCAGCAATGGCTGCCAAATGTCGTTGGCGATTTTCACGAAATGGGTACAAACAGTAGCTATTTCTTCCAGCCAGGGATCCCAAGTCGCAATTACCCACTCACCCCACAACGTAATTTCGAGCTGACAGCGGCAATAGCAGAGTTTCATGCCGCGGCCTTTGATGCTCAAGAGCAACTGTACTACAGCGAAGAAAGTTTTGACGATTTCTATATCGGTAAAGGCTCGACATACCCTGACGTAAACGGCAGTGTCGGGATTTTATTCGAACAGGCCAGCAGCCGCGGCCATCTGCAAGAATCGATTAACGGCTTACTTAGCTTTAGTGACACCATCAAAAATCAATTTACTGCATCATTGTCAACGATCCGCGGCGCCGTGGCTAAACGGCAGGAGTTGTTAACCTATCAGCAGCAGTTTTATCAGGATGCAATAACTGAAGCCAAAGCAGATAAAACCAAGGGTTATATGCTTACCGATGATGGCGATACAAGCCGCTTGGAAGGATTGCTCGACTTGTTGCAGCGCCATCATATTGCCGTATATCCCCTGGCACGAGACTGGCAGGATGAAGACACTAAATACCGGGCGGGACAAAGTTATTTTGTGCCGCTGCAGCAAGCGCAGTACCGGCTGATCAAAGCGGCTTTTGCGACGGATAAAGATTTTAAAGATAATACCTTTTATGACGTATCAAGCTGGACGTTGCCTTATGCGTTCAATATTGAATTTAAAGCGGTAAACCGGGAGCCAGGCCGGGCATTAGCCGACCAGCAGTGGCAAAGCGTCCCTTTGCTTAAGCAGCCACTAGCGGCCGGAGCTTATGCCTACGCCTTTAGCTGGCAAGACCAGCAGGCTCCTTTATTATTGCAAGCATTGTTAGACGAGGGGGTTGTGGTCAGGTCAGCACTTGGCAGTTTCAGCGCCTTAAGTGGTGACGGCACGGTGCAGTTTAAACCGGGCAGCATGGTGGTAGCAGCCGGCTTACAACAAAATAAAGAATGGTTTAACCGGTTACAGCAGTTGCAACAGCAATATCCGCTTAAAGTACATGCTATCCGCAGCGGCCTGACAGCAGAAGGCAGTGACCTGGGTAGCCACAACTTCGCGGTGATCAGAAAACCCGAAGTGTTGCTGATCGCCGGACCTGGGGTTAACTCTACCGAAGCAGGTGAAGTGTGGTACAACCTGGAGCGGTTAGCCGGTATCTCGCCAAGTATGGTAGAGCCTGAGCGGCTTGGCAGAGTCAACTTAAATCGGTATACCCATATTATTCTGGTTGATGGCAACTATCGGCAGTGGCAGGACAGTCAGATTAATCAGCTGAAACAATGGACTGAGCAAGGTGGAGTGTTATGGGGTCACAAAGATGGCGCTGCGTGGCTGGCTAATGCCGGTTTATTAAAGGCCGGCGTTTGGCAGGGCAAAGAGATGCAGCAGCTGATCCCACAACAGAACTTAAGCTATGCGGACCGTGAAGTGCTGGGGGCGAAGCAGCGTATTGCCGGTGCGATATTCAGTGCAGAGCTGGATTTAAGCCATCCGTTAACCTTTGGCGTGCCGCGAGAGCGCTTACCCATTTTTAAAAATGATATTATGTTATTGCAACCGAGCAGCTCGCCTTTTGTTAATGTCGCATTATACAGTCAGAATCCGCATTTAGCGGGCTATAGCGCCAGCGAATATGTGCCAAAAATAGCCCAGGGTGCGGCAATTATTGCCCATAATCTGGGCCGGGGCCGGGTGATTGCGATGACTGATAATCCGGTGTTTCGTGGCTATTTCTTCGGTTCCAGCCGTATTCTGATCAATGCTCTGTATTTGGGAAACAGTTTCAATGCGCCAATTCAGACGGAATAACCTGGTGCGGGAGTAACGGCCAAGGTCCAGACACTGACAGTATGTACCCCGGCCCGGCGCAAAAGCCGGGTCAGGGCGTTGGCGGTGGCACCGGTGGTGATCACATCGTCAATCAATGCAATATGCCGGGGCAGGGCCGCCTCGGTAACCTTTAGAATAAAGGAGCGGCGCAGGTTGCGAAGCCGTTGTCGTCGATTAAGACCACGTTGGCTGTGGCTGGCAGATTTCCTGAATAACCCGATTACCGGGATCTGTAATTGCTGCCCTAACGCCTCGGCCAGCAACTGTGCCTGGTTAAAGCCCCGTTGGTGCTGTTTTCGCCAGTGTAATGGTACATAGGTAAGTGCTTGCGGCATCTGCATATTATTGGACTTAGCTCGCGCCAGTAATAAGCACAGTTGTTGTTGTAACAGCTGACCCGCCGCTAAGTCTGCCTCATATTTCCAACGTGGTATCCAGTGCTGATAAGGTTGTTGATAATGAGCCAGACAAAGCAGGCGATCAAATTTTGCATCTTTAAGACCACGTGCAACGGCTGGCAGCCAGAGTAAATTATAGTGACACTGCTGGTAAGACAGTGTTGGCAAGGCCTGCTGACAATAGTCACATAGTTGGCTGACAGGCGTTGCCAGCGGTAAATTGCACCACATGCACTGACCCGGCAGAATGTGATACCAGCACCATCGACTTAGCTTGGCAATAAAATTAATCATAAAAATTAACATTAAGGATACCTTAGAGCAGCATGGCAGAGATTAGCAAGACTGACAAACCCGTTCTGGTACTGCTGCACGGATGGGGTGTAAATCAGGGAGTGTGGCACACCTTATTAAATGACATTAGCCCAAAGGTGACGGTACGATGTCTCGATATACCGGGGTTCGGATTGGCCCAGCAATTACCGTCGCCTTATGATTTTGACGCGGTGCTGGCCGAATTAGCCACTCAGATACCCGATAACAGTATGGTATGTGGCTGGTCGCTGGGAGGTTTACTGGCGATTGCGCTGGCCGAACGCTACCCAAGCAAAGTCCAGCAACTGGGGCTGATTGCCGCTACGCCATGCTTTTTACAACAGCCAGATTGGCCAGGTATGAAAGCTGCGGTGCTTGAGCAATTTAGTCAGGCACTGCAGCGCGACCTGAGCCAGACGATTGGCCGCTTTCTTGCCATTCAGGCCATGGGATCACTCACTGCTAAGACTGATGCTGCTGCATTAAAACAGGCAATTGCTGCCTTTCCGCAGGCGAAGCCAGAAGCATTACAAGCCGGGTTGGGCTTTTTATCTCAACAGGATTTACGGGACAGCTTTGCCAGTTTAACGCAGCCGGTAGCAGCCTGTTTTGGCGCACTGGATTCGTTAGTTCCGGTTGCAATCGTTACCGAACTTCAGCGCTTAATGCCGCAGGCTAAAATGACTATTTTAACCAAAGCATCCCACGCGCCGTTTATTTCCCACCGTCAGGAATTTCTAATCTGGTTAAACAACTGGATAGAGTCCTCTATCACGTCTTGCGACTAACAGCCTTTCTTTTTTATTGATTTTGGTTAATAATTGAGCATTGTGTTAATAAGTGGAGGCAGTGATGGAGATTCAATCCGCATTTAATGCTGGTTTGCAGGGATTTCAGCGAGCTGCAGCGGGGGTAACTGAGGCAACCGTTGATATTAACCGGCAAACCCGCGCTAACCCGGAGCAGGTGACTGCTGCTGAAACTGACGTGCGTCAGGCTGAAGCGCCGGAGCGAAACCGCGCCACCCAGTCGCAGGCGCCCTCAGTAGAGCAAAGCTTAGTGCAATTGACCAATGAGTCACGTAACGCTGAAGCCAATGTACGGTCAATTCAGGCTGCAGACCAAGCGCTAGGCACTATTATTGACGTCCGGGTGTAGGTTTTATGCAGATTACCTCTTATTACCCTAACGTTAGCATCAATACGGCGAACCCACCTACCGAGTTGGCTCGTCGTGATATGCAACGCCGCGAGCTGGTTGAGCCCGTTCGGGAAATGGATAAAGGTAAAGCAGAGCGAGCAGTTGTTAGCGAAGAAAAAGTCCGGAGTAGCGCTGGCACAGTTAACAATTATGATGCCAGCGGTAAAACCACGGAAACGCAGCAAGCCATAGAGGGGCGGCCGGAACAAGCGGACGACAATAACCGTCAGCAGCAAGACCAAACCAATGAGCAGCAAAAGCAGCAACAGCAGGCTGAGCAGAAGGAAATAGCCGAACTAAAGGCGCGGGACCAGGAAGTTCGTAGTCACGAGCAAGCACACGCCAGCATTGGTGGCCGTTATGCCGGTGCCCCGAGCTACAGTTTTGAGCTAGGCCCGGATGGCCGCAAATATGCGGTGGCCGGAGAGGTGCAAATTGACATTGCACCGGTGCCGGGCGATCCGCAGGCGACAATTCAGAAGATGCAGCAGGTTAAGGCCGCCGCGCTGGCGCCAGCAGAGCCGTCACCTGCAGATCGGCGTATTGCCGCTGAGGCTGGTTTGCGGTTATTGCAGGCACAAACAAAACTGGTAGCAGAAAAAACTGCTGTCGCCACGCCTGATAATTCCAATACAGCTGATATTACCGCAGCAGGGCAACCAAGTTCTGCCATCAATACCTCGCAAATCCGCTATGACAGCGACAGTAATGGTGACGGCTACCCTTCAGCGGGTTTAGTGTTCCCCGAGTTGGATACTCTGGCTCAGATGCAGCGGCGCTCTCAGGTTATCAGCCAGTTTTATCAACTGGCTACGGAACCCACTCAGCGACCACTTCGGCAACAAGCCTGAGCTTTACCTCCCACCTTATTTTTTAAATTTTGCCAGTGCTTCTGCAAAGGCATTACCCATCGCTGCGTTTGTCGGCTCTGGTTTTGCTGTCTTGGCAGCGGGTCGGTTGGCTTGAGCATGCTTCGGATTGGCAGGTTTGTTAACCGCTGGATCGGGTGCTTTTTGCTGAACTTGTTCATCAAGGCGCATGGTCAGGGCAATACGTTTGCGGTTAATATCAACCTCAAGCACTTTCACTTTGACAATATCGCCTGCCTTAACGACCTGATGCGGATCGCTGACGAACTTGTCCGTCAGCGATGAAATATGCACCAGACCATCCTGATGCACACCCACATCGACAAAGGCACCAAAGTTTGTCACGTTGGTAATAACGCCTTCGAGTAACATGCCGGGTTTTAGATCCTGCAAGGTTTCCACACCGTCTTTAAAATTAGCGGTTTTAAACTCTGGTCGCGGATCGCGTCCGGGTTTGTCCAGCTCTTTCAAAATATCGCTGATGGTGGGTAAGCCAAAATGCTCATCTACAAACGCTGCCGGATCAATGCTGCTTAAAAACGGACTATTGCCAATAACAGCACTAACCGGTTGATTGGCTGTTTTTAGTATTTTTTCTACCAACGGATAGGCCTCCGGGTGCACAGCGGAGGCATCTAACGGGTTATGGCCATTGTTAATTCTTAAAAAACCGGCAGCTTGCTCATAAGCCTTCGGGCCAAGTCGGGGAACCTTCAATAATTGCTTACGCTCGTTAAAGCGACCATGTTCATCACGGTACTGCACAATGTTCTGCGCCAGGGTTTTATTTAAGCCAGCTACCCGGGCCAGTAAGGCGGCAGAAGCGGTATTTAAATCAACGCCTACTGCGGTAACACAATCCTCTACTACCGCATCAAGGGAGCGGGTAAGCAGGCTTTGGTTTACATCATGTTGATACTGGCCTACGCCAATTGCCTTAGGCTCAATTTTTACCAGTTCAGCCAATGGGTCCTGCAGGCGTCGGCCTATCGACACGGCACCACGCAGTGACACATCAAGATTTGGAAACTCCTGTGCCGCAAGCTCTGAAGCTGAATATATTGAAGCACCTGCTTCAGATACCATAACTTTGCTAAGGCTATCGTTGTTGACGGCTTTCATCACATCAGCGGCCAGTTTATCGGTTTCGCGCGACGCCGTGCCATTACCAATAGCAATCAACTCTACTTTATGTTGCTGGCATAACTGACTAAGGGTGCGAACTGATTTATCCCAAAGATTTTGCGGCGCGTGTGGGAAAATAGTGGTGTGAGTTAACAGCTTGCCGGTTTCATCAATAACGGTACATTTTACTCCGGTACGCAGGCCAGGGTCTAATGCCAGGGTACGACGCATTCCAGCCGGCGCCGCCATCAGCAAATCTGCCATATTACGGGCAAATACTTTAATTGCTTCCAGTTCAGCACGTTCACGCAGTTCGCTTAACAAGTCGTTTTCCAGATGCAAATGCAATTTAACTTTCCAGGTCCATTGCACTACGGTGCGCAAAAACGCATCGGCCGGTTGTTGTTGCTGACGAATATTAAAATGTTCTGCCACCATTTGCTCACACAGGGCGTGGGCGGTTGCTTCATCACTGTCTGGCACCAGTTGTAGCTGTAACACGCCTTCATTGCGTCCGCGAAACATAGCCAGGGCGCGATGTGAAGGAATATTCTTCCAAAGCTCAGTGTGCGAAAAATAGTCACGGAACTTGCTACCTTCCTGCTCTTTACCTGCCACTACACTACTTTTAAGTATGGCATCGCGGCTTAGCTTGGCGCGCAAACGTGCCAGCAGGGTGGCATCTTCTGCGAAGCGTTCCATCAAAATAAACTTAGCGCCGTCCAGCACCGCTTTACTATCAGCAAAACCGGCATCGTTATTAATATAGGCCACTGCTTGTTGTTCAGGATCCTGCTGCGGGTTAGCTAGAATGGCATCGGCTAGCGGAGCCAGACCGGCTTCAATAGCCATCTGGCCCTTAGTGCGCCGTTTTGCCTTATACGGCAGGTACAAGTCTTCCAGGCGGGTTTTATTATCAGCGGTCAGGATGTCACGCTCAAGCTCAGTGCTTAGCTTACCTTGCTCAGCAATGGTTTTTAAAATAACCTGACGACGCTCCTCCAACTCACGCAAATAATTCAGTCGTTGATCGAGCAAACGTAATTGCGTATCGTCCAGTGCGCCGGTAACTTCTTTGCGGTAACGGGCGATAAAGGGCACAGTGGCGCCTTCATCTAACAGGGCAATGGCGGCGGCAACCTGCTCTGGCCGTGCGGAAATTTCACTGGCTATTTGTTTAACAATCATTGACATAACTATAGAATCCTTCGACTTCGCGGCCCTGGTGGCAGGCGAAGTATGATACGAAATATGAGAAGCAGGGTGAATTGTCTACTTTGTGCATGAAAAAATCCAATCTGATTACGCGGGAAGGATACGATATTCTGGAACGGGAGCTGCGTTACTTGTGGAAAGAAGAACGCCCGCGGGTTACTGCCCAGGTATCAGATGCAGCAGCACTGGGTGATCGCTCCGAAAATGCAGAGTATATTTATGGCAAAAAACGTTTACGCGAGATTGATCGCCGGGTCCGCTTTTTAACTAAACGGCTGGAACAGCTGCAAGTGGTATATCCATCTGCTAAGCAACAGGGCAAAGTGTATTTTGGCGCCTGGGTGCAACTGGAAGATGAGGCTGGTCAGCTTAAGCACTATCGATTAGTTGGCCCGGACGAGTTTGATTTGCGGTTAAATAAGCTGAGTATAGACTCGCCACTGGCCAGATCGCTCCTTGGTAAAATGACAGATGATGAGATAAAGGTAACAACACCTACTGGTGAACACTGGTACATCATCACTGCAATCAGCTATCAACCCTTCAATCCGATAGATTAACTTTTGGTCAAAATGTAGACTATACTGAAGTTGGATTTTGCTTTATCGGAGGGCATTAAGATGAAACCCCGTCGCCAGCTATACCTGCTTATTGTAGCAACAACGTTAGTCACAGCCTGCAGTACTACACCACAATATGTGATGAAGCCTGATTACGATTATATCAATAAAGTGGAGTCATCCAGCAAATTCAGCGCGCAGCCAGCCAGAATTTATTGGGTTAATCCACCTATGAAACGGGAGAAAGCTAAGGACCATGTCCAAGACTGACAAATTTTGTAACACAGTTTAACCGCCATGGTAGTCCCAATGGCGGTTTTTTCGTTTATAGTGAGAAAAAACAACGGAAGCTTGTGTGATGACCAGCCAGGAAACCCTGAAAATTATTGTGGTAGATGATGATTTACGTTTAAGAGCTTTACTGGAGCGCTATCTGGTTGAACAAGGCTATCAGGTTCGCAGTGTCGGCAACTATGAACAAATGCAACGGCTGATGGAGCGCGAGCATTTTCACTTGGTGGTGCTGGATTTGATGTTACCTGGCGAAGATGGCCTGTCTATTTGCCGCAAGTTACGCCAGCAAAATAATGATGTGCCTATTATTATGTTAACCGCTAAAGGTGATGAAGTTGACCGGATTATTGGTCTGGAAATGGGCGCTGACGACTACTTACCTAAGCCTTTTAATCCGCGTGAGTTACTGGCACGGATCCGCGCCGTGTTAAGGCGAAAAAGCAAAGATTTACCCGGCGCACCCTCGCAGGAAGAAACCGTCATCAGTTTTGGTCCCTTTACCTTTAACCTGGCAACCCGTGAGATGCGCAAAGGTAACGAGCCACTGCCCCTGACCAGTGGCGAGTATGCGGTATTAAAAGTACTGGTCAGCCATCCACGTGAGCCATTATCACGCGATAAACTGATGAATCAGGCCAGAGGGCGCGATTATTCAGCAATGGAGCGTAGTATTGATGTTCAGGTATCGCGTCTAAGGCGCATGCTGGAAGACGACGCCGCCAACCCCCGCTATATTCAAACCGTATGGGGGCTGGGTTACGTGTTTGTGCCAGATGGCAGTATTGCCTGATGCGTTTGTTGCCCCGAAGCGCGTTTGGGCAAACGGTATTTTTAATTGGCTTTTTATTGCTGATTAATCAGCTGGTATCTTATGTATCAGTGGCACTCTATTTTATCAAGCCTACCACCCAGCAAATTAACCATCTGATTGCTAAACAAATTAAAGTGGTGTTTCTTGACGCTGGCCAGAACAGCCCGGTATTGTCTGCCGAACTGACCCGCCGCTTTAGCGAGGCCACTGGCATTGAGGTATACACCGAAACTGAGGCGATGCAGCAAGGACTGGCGAACGCGCGTTATTACGGTTATTTTTCAGAGCAAATGTCAGCTGAGCTTGGTGGTGAGGCCGAAGTTCGTATCGAACAGGGTAATGCATTTGCTTTCTGGGTACGGCCACCGCAAGCACCACAATATTGGGTCAAAGTACCTTTATCCGGGCTGGACGAAACCGACTTTTCCCCCCTGACATTCTATTTATTGTTAATTGGTATTTTAAGTGTGGGAGGTGCCTGGGTTTTTGCCCGTCATTTAAACCGACCGCTTAAATCATTACAGCAAGCCGCTCTGCAAGTCGGCCGTGGTGATATTCCCCCCCCGCTAAATGCCGAAAAAGGGTCTACCGAAATCATCTCTGTAATCCGGGCTTTTAATTACATGGCAGAAGGCATTAAGCGTCTTGAGCAGGACAGAGCCTTGTTAATGGCTGGGGTATCGCATGATTTGCGCACACCGCTAACCCGGATCCGGCTGGCATCAGAAATGATGACAGAGCAGGATAGCTGGATCCGGGATGGCATTGTTAATGATATTGATGACATGAACGCCATTATCGACCAGTTTATCGATTTTCTGCGTCACCATAAGCAGGAGACGTTACAAAGTGTTAATTTAAACGAATTAATAGAAGAGTTGGTGTTGGCAGAACAGGTGCAGCAGCGTCACTTTATCACCGAGCTTGATCCGAAATTACCGGCAGTGCTGTTGCGAAAGATAGCCATTAAACGGGTTTTAAATAACCTATTGGAAAATGCGTTGCGCTATAGCGATGGCGATATTGAGATTAGTACCGGTTATGAAAAAAGTCGCAAACAGTTGTATTTCGAAGTACGTGACCACGGGCCGGGCATTCCCGAACACAAAATGGAAGCGATGTTTGCGCCCTTCACTCAGGGGGATGAAGCTCGCGGTAGCGGTGGTTCAGGTTTGGGTTTGGCTATTATTAAGAAAATAGTTGATATGCATCAGGGCAGCGTCACATTATTTAACCATGCTCATGGCGGTCTAGTAGTGCGGGTTTATTTACCAATTAAAAGTCAGAAAAATGAGCCGGTAGGTTAAATTTACATGCGAGAAAGAATACGTTGGTGACTTTCTCAGTGACAATATTACGCTTTGGGTACTGCGTTACTTTTAGCATAGATAATACAGCCAATGTTGAAGATTTTTGAACAAGAGGCAGTGGATACAAGTCATTAATGATTATGCTGGGCTCTCAGCTACGTTAGCCGGTCTTGATGAATTCTCTTGTTGGTAGATAAATGGAGCGTGGCGATATTTTGCCACACTTTTCAAATTAAAGCAGATGGCACATTGCCCTGAGCAGGTATTGTCATGAAGCGTTTACACTTTATAAGATAAGTATCTGTAATGGCGGCTTTAAAAGTTACTTAATGTAGCGGTAGTTAGTTACTTTTTTCGTAAATTATGGTACCAAATATGTCTATGTTGCAAAACATAGGTCTTTTAATAATAAAATTTAGTTATGCCATAGAAACTTTAGCGAGCTGTAAAAGTAATATATCTAACAATTCATATGTTTAATGGCAAAAAGCTAAGTAGCGTGACATAAAATTACAATAAAATTGAGGTTTTAAATCTATGCAGTCTAAATCCAAGGCACTGCCAAAAATGACGGTGTTAGCCGCATTCGTTGCATCAACCGTTTCATATGGAGCTACGGCAAACGAAGCTACTGCTTTACCGTTAAACGTAGGTCCAAGTTTAGTTCAGCAGTATACGGGCTATGATAAATCAGCACGTTTAGTTGAGCAGCAATTCCCAACATACTACATTATTCAATTAGAAGACGCTCCTTTAGCAACATATAGCGGTGGCGTGCGTGGTTTGGCGCCAACTAAAAAGCCAGCGTCAAGCAATGCGAAACTGGACATTCAGTCAGTTGAAGCAATGGCGTATAAACAGTATCTGGAATCACGTCAAGCAGAGGTGGTTTCTTCATTACAGTCCAAATTCCCGTCATTGCAAGTGCAACGCAATTTGAGCGTAACGCTTAACGGTTTAATCGTTAGCATTCCTGGCAAAGTAGATCTTAAAGCACAATTGCAAAGCGTGCCCGGCGTGCTGCAAGTATTTGAACATGAGATTTATGAAGCCCAGATGGATGCTTCTTTAGAGTTAATTAACGCACCTGCTGTCTGGGAAACTATTGGCGAGCGTGATCGTGCAGGGGAAGGCGTAAAAGTTGCAATTATCGATGGCGGTATCCGCTCTGAACACCCGATGTTCGCCAGTAATGGTCATACCCGCCCAGCAGATCTTCCAACAGATGATTACTGTGGAACAGTTGACCCTACTTTTTGTAATGACAAATTAGTTTTAGCTCGTTATTACACACCAACCTTCCCAGTTAACGTCAATGAAAATATTAGCCCACTTGATTTTGGTGGTCATGGTACTCACGTTGCCGGTACTGCTGTGGGTAACGCGGTAAGTACAACTTACGCCGGCGTAGATGTCAGCTTTTCTGGTGTGGCACCAGGTGCTACCGTTATGGTGTACAAAGCGCTTTTCCAAGTTCCTGGTGGAACCGGAAGTGGCTCTAACATTATGTTAGTTGGTGCATTAGAAGATGCTGTTGCTGATGGCGCAGATGTTATTAATAACTCTTGGGGTGGCGGCCCTGGTGGCAACCCTGCAAATAGCGTATATCAGCCTATTTTTACTGCAGCTGAAGCTGCCGGTGTAGTAATTGTAACTGCAGCGGGCAACAGTGGCCCGGGCGCTCAAACCGTTGGTTGCCCAGGCTGTATCGAATCAGGTATTACCGTTGCTAGTACTCAGACAGGCCGGACCTTTGGCCACTTAGTTAATGCTCCGGGTGTAGAAGATATTTCTGCTATACCAGGTAATGGCGACTTTGAAATAACCGCCGATATTACCGCTCTGTTAATGCCAGCGGTTATTGTTGATGCGGCTAATGGTCTTGGTTGTAATGCTTTCCCTGAAGGTTCATTGGACGACCACATTGTTATACTTTCTCGTGGTGCCTGTAGCTTTTCAGTAAAAGCAGCCAATGCTCAGGCTGCCGGTGCAGAAGGTATGATTTTATTTAATAACGCCCCAGGTGTTATTAGTATGTCAATGCCGGGTGCTACCTTGCCAAGCGTATCTATTTTGCGAGCAGATGGTGAAGCCATATTGGCAGCTTGGGAAGAAGGTAGCGAAGCAACAATAACTAAGAGCTTACAGTTGAATAACCCTGATGCAGTAGATGCAATGTCAGGTTTTAGTTCGCGTGGTCCTAATGGTGATTCAAGCTTCCTGAAGCCCGATATTGCGGCGCCAGGTTCTGATATTCTATCTTCTTATGCACCTGGTACCAATGGTGCCGAATATAACGTGATTTCTGGTACGTCTATGGCAAGCCCGCATGTTGCCGGTGCCGCTGCGTTATTGCGACAGTTACGTCCGGAGTTAAACGCTTTTGAAGTTAAATCTATTTTAATGACTTCAAGCGACCCCGCAGTAAAAATGCAAGATTTAACCAGTGCTACTACGCCATTTGACCGTGGTGCAGGCCGGCTGGATGTTGAAGCCGCCAGCTTAACTGCGGTAAGTTTTGATAAACCATCGTTCGTTTCTACAGGCTGTGTTGCTAAATGTACTTTTGAACGTATAGTAACCAACCTTATGCCGGCTGCAGGAAACTGGAAAGGCACTGTGGAATTCGTTAATGATAACGTAACCGGTAGTTTATCAACCTCAGAGGTTAGCATTGCGGCTGACGGCGTAGCTACCTTTACATTGACGGTTGATACCTCTTTTGCTGAGGAAGGCTGGCAGTTTGGGCAGGTGGTATGGACTGATGCTTCTGGACAATATCCAAAAGCACATTTACCTATCGCTGTTATGGCTAAGCGTTCAGACGATAGTCAGTTAGTCACGACTTCGGTTGCTTCAGCAGACGTTACCTCCAGTGAGCCGTTCCGTATGAGTGCTCGCGCCGGTGACAGTGGCAGCGGATTGCCGGTTAACTTTACGGTACACATTCCTGAAGGCACTAATTTAGTAGAAGAGTCGTTAGATATACAACTGACTCGCGCTACTCAAAATGGCTTTAGCATTTCACCAAATAAACGTGTAATGAGCTGGGCGGGTTCCATTAGTAGCTTACCAGATGTTAACTCATTAACACCTGCTCCAAGTTTCCCTTTTGCCGGCTTAACATTAGCTGACATAGGAACGCCTGGTTTCCAGTTACCTTGTGAGGCGGGTTGTGATGAATCATCTTTCAACTATCCAATTGGTAACTTCGGTGGTTTTATTTGGAACGGTCAGTTAGTTTCAACAATTACTATCGCAGCTAACGGTTTTATTACTGCTGCTACTCAGAGTGCGGCAGGTTCATTTATAAACCAACAGTTGCCAGCTACTGCTTCACCTAATGCGGTGCTTGCTCCGTTGTGGTCTGATTTGGATCTTGGTGGTGCACTTGGCGGTCAAATTAACTATAACTTAATTTCTGCTGGTGGTAGTGATTGGTTTATTTTTGAATGGGAAGATGTGACAGAGTATGACTCAGCCACAGGTGACTTATTTACTTTTTCTATTTGGATTAAGTTAGGTACCGATGAAGTCTACTTTAACTACATAGATGTGCCGGCTATGCCAGCTAACTCTACTGTCGGTATAGAAGACATCACAGGCACTAAAGGTCTTTCTCGTTACTACAACGGTACTGGTACTGCGCCAATGGCTGGTGACGTATTGCTTGCGCGTTTGGCGCCAGGTGCTCAGGGCTCTTTAGTTATTAACTATGAGTTAGAAGCTGCTGCGTTCGGTGCTGCAAACGATGCTACTGTGACCACGGTAGAGCAGGCTCCGGTAGTCGTTGACTTGGGTAAAGAGTTCACCGTTGGTGCTAAAAACTTACTGTCACGTGTTAGCCTGGGCGCCAGTGATAGAACCTATAACGCCATTCAGCCATTCAATATTGAAGCTGCCGAAGGTGTGTCAGTTACGGTCGTTGCTGCACCAGAGCACGGTGTATTAACACCTGCAATGACAGTGCCTGAAGATGAATCAGCGCCAGCACCAATTCCGTTTACCTATACGTACACTGCGGAAGCCGATTATATCGGTGTTGATTCTTTCACTTATCAGGTAGTTGATGCAGAGGGTAATGCCACTAACGAAGCTACGGTAACTATTAATGTTGAGCGTGACAATACAGCTCCTGTCGCTGCAGCATCTGCTACTCCTGCACGAGCGCAAGCTGGTGATGCAGTAAGTCTAAGCGCAGCGGGCACCACTGATGTTGACGGTGACACGTTAACGTATAGCTGGACGCAAACTGCCGGACCATCTGTGACATTAACAGGCGCTACATCGGTTTCAGCTGGATTTGTTGCTCCAAGTTTTGGTGCAAATGCAAGCTTAACCTTTAGAGTAACAGTATCTGATGGTTTCGAGACAAGCACTGCGACAACTACCGTTGAGGTGGTTGGTAAGCCAAAAAGTGGCGGTAGCTTCAGTGTGCTGATGGCACTGTTAGCTTTACCGGTAGTGTGGCTGCGTCGCCGTCGTACCGCAGCTAAATAAGCTAACCTAGCGTTATTTACTGTATGAGTTAAGGGGCTTTCGAGCCCCTTTATTTTATCTATCATAAAAGGCAAGTCAGATGGTTAAGATGTACGTAGGTATGAAAACAGTGCTAGGTATTACCTGCCTGATAATTGTAGCCGGGTGCAAACCCGCAACAGAGGTTGTGGCAAAACAGCCAACAGCTGCTGAGCAGTTAGCAGAATTAGATCAGGGAATACGGAATTTAATAAGTAGTCCCATCGCGCAAGAAATAGCGAGTTGTAAAATAGTGACACTGAATGCAATTGATTGTCAGGAGCCGGCTAAACATTTACTTTATTCAGCTGAGAATACAAATGAACAAGTGCTGTTAACGTTAGTGAAGAAATATAATCAAATTGTGTTAGCACAAGCCGGTAACTCAGAAGCCTGCATGGCCAACACTCAGCCGTCAGTCATGTTAGATAAAGACTTATGTATTCCGGTTGAATTTGCGACAGAGTAAATAGTGGGTACCTGCAATGAGGAATGCACTTAATACACCGAAAAAATGGGCTGACGTTGTCAGAGGGTTGGCGCTGCTGAGTTTCTTGCAGCGCGCCCCAGCTAAATTAACTGCTGATTAGCTACCATAAATGACCTGCATCCATAGCATCACGTTCAAATAGTAAACTGCTTGAAAAATGTGGAGGCATTACAAACAGTAGAGCTAAAGCTACACATAACGATTCGCTAGTGGCAGCGTAATGCGAGCATTTAACGCTTAAGCTGCTCAATAGGAAGAATATCACTCATAACGCATCTTTTATTTGTTGCAGTTCCTCTGCGTTGAACTGATATAACTGATTACAGTACTCACAGGTCATTTCCAGTTTACCCTCAGCAATGTGCTCAGTCAGGGCCTCTTTGCCAATGCTAAACAGCGCTGTTTCGCATTTCTGGCGCGAAC
The DNA here is from genome assembly GCF_041616895.1 of Arsukibacterium sp. GTDB lineage: Bacteria > Pseudomonadota > Gammaproteobacteria > Enterobacterales > Alteromonadaceae > Alishewanella. The sequence continues at coordinate 22,841 of NZ_JBFJPY010000020.1, read as the reverse complement.
AGCCGCAGACAAAGCTGACGTGTTGTGCCGGAAAAAGCTCTACTTGTTCTTGATGAAACAGCCGGTATAGCATGTCTTCAGCCGGTAATGTCAGCAATTCACTGCCCGTTACCGTGTCGGCCAGTACCACTAGCTCGGCAAAATCTGCGGCTGCTTTTTCCGCCTCGACCGGTAACACCTGCAGCATTAAACCCGCGGCAGTATTTTTTGTGGTTATGTCAGTAAATATGTACAAGCGGGTGGGTAGTTGTTCCGATTGCGCAAAATAACCTTCTAATGTACTCGTTAAGGTATCACCGGTTAACGGAATGATGCCCTGATAGCGTTCGCCCTGGCGGGGAGTGATGGTCACAATCATGTACCCTTCGCCGATTAACTGGCGAAAACTGTCGCCACTCAGTTCAGCCTGTAGCCTGACCACGGCACGAAAATTCTGATTATTATCACCATTTACGGCGGCAAACTTGACCGGACCATCGCCTTGTAATTGCACGGCAATTTCGCCGTCAAATTTTAAGGTTGCGGTAATTAAACTGGTTGCTACAACTAATTCCGCCAGCAGTTGTTTAACCGGTAATGGATAGTGATGGTTTTGCAGCATCTTATCCAGGCTAACTGCAACCTGCACCAATTCGCCCCTGACATGTTTTTGCTGAAACAAAAAGCGATGTAACGTATCCTGGTTCATAAATTCTCTCTTACTGCTTTGATTTTAATAACAATAGCTGGCGACGCATTTTTTTATCCGGCTTAGTGTCCGGGTGTGGTGCAAACAAGCTGTTGGTTTTACGTAGCTCAGAGCGGGCCAGGCGCTGCTCGGCGCTGGCCTCGGTTTCCTGATACAGTGCCTGTGCCAGGGGGGCGGCAAGCCGTCTTTCTGACAGCCCCATAACAATAACCGTTTTTTCGTCAGTACCTTGTGCCAGCTTAATGGTGGCACCAATCTCAACCTGGCGGCTTGCTTTGCAACGCTGCTCATTGTAGTGTACTTTTCCGCCTTCGATCATGCTCTTGGCCAGAGCGCGGGTTTTGTAAAAACGACAGGCCCAAAGCCATTTATCCAGCCTTATGCTGTCGTTTTGCTGTGTCGTGGCCTTTGGTGTTGTCATAATTAACCTGTATGCTGAACTGAATGTGCATTATAGTGCCAAACAACATGCGAAGCGTACCCCCGGGATTATTTTCACTGTTAGTATTTTGTAAAAATGCCAACGGACCCTTGTTGGTATGCTGACAACTGAGTAAGATGAAACCGAACTTATTATAAGAAAGCTGAAATGAATCTGTCTTTGTCATTGCAAGAGTTTAACCGCATTAGCCAGCGTCTGCCGGTCAGTACGTTACGAAAACTGCTGAACCTGACTCTGGTGCTGTTGCTTGCCTGGCTGCTGGCCCGTTTAAGCTGGCAGTTGTTGCCAGAGCCTGAGTTTACCAGCCCCGTATCAGCGCCGCAGGCAAGCATTGCATCAACCGGTATTGCCACCACTTCGCTTGAGCAGCTATTAACTTACTCCCTGTTTGGTGAGGTGACGGCTGAACCGGAAAGGGCAGCTCCGGTAGTGACAGAAGCACCAAAAACGCAGCTTAATGTCAAACTGACCGGCGTCGTTGCTCAGGCTGATCCCAACAGTGGTAGTGCTATTATCGAAAGTCGGGGTGGCGAAGGCACTTATGCAGTTGATGATACGATTGATGGCACTAATGCGGTATTAAAGCAGGTGTTAATTGATCGGGTGCTCATTCAGCAGGCGGGCCGTTTTGAAACGCTGATGCTCGATGGTATTGAATATACCAAGATGGCTCAGGCAAATGCCGGGCTTGGACGGGAAGACAGCCCGGAACCGAGTTATGAGAACGAATTAGTGGCCTCGCCGCAGGCAGAAGCGCCGGTGCTGGATGAAGGCGACTTAGGCGTCAGCCGCGACGAACTACTGGCAGAGCCAATGAAGTTTTTTGATTACATCCGGGTGTCACCGCAGCAACGCGACGGCGCACTGGTGGGATATAAATTAATGCCCGGCAAAGACCCGGCGCTGTTTACCCAGCTGGGTTTACAGCAAAATGATCTGGCAATAGAGATTAATGGTATTCCGCTGAACGATATGCAGCAGGCCATGCGGGTGATCAACGAGCTGAGAGATGCCAGTGAAGCCGCAATTAAAATAGAACGTGACGGCGAAATCAGAGATATTCTGGTTAGACTTTCGCAATAAAATAATTAGATAACAATTGGTTAAATTCTCATGATATCAGGTGGTTTTTTCAGGGGTTCAGGGCGTACATTAGCTGGTTTACTGGCAGGTGCGTTGTTAAGTTTTGCGGCACTGGCTGATACTGAACAAGTGCAGTATTCACCTAATTTTAAAGGTACAGATATCAACGAATTTATCAATATCGTGGGTATGAACCTGAAAAAAACCATTATTGTCGATCCCCAGGTACGGGGTCGGATTAATGTCCGCAGTTATGAAATGCTGAACGAAGAACAGTACTACCAGTTTTTCTTAAACGTGTTAGAGGTATACAGCTTCGCCGTAGTGGAAATGGAAAGTGGCATTTTAAAAGTAGTACGTAATAAAGATGCCAAAACCTCTAATATTCCGGTGGTAGGCGATGATGACCCCGGATACGGTGATGAAATGGTAACCCGGGTGGTGCAGGTTCGAAACGTTTCGGTGCGTGAACTCGCACCATTACTGCGTCAGTTTAGTAATCAGGCCGGTGGTGGCCACGTAGTTAACTACGACCCGTCCAACGTTATTATGATGACCGGGCCAGCAGCAGTAGTAAACCGGATTGTTGATATTATCCAGCGGGTAGATAAAGCCGGTGATCAGGAGTTAGAAATTCTGAAGCTCGAATTTGCTTCAGCCGGTGAGATTGTCCGCATTCTGGAAAGTATTTATAAAAGCCAGGGCCGGGCTGAGCAACCTGATTTTCTGATCCCGAAAATTGTCGCTGACGAGCGTACCAACAGTGTTATTGTCAGCGGCGAATTACAGGCCCGGCAGCGGGTGATTGAATTGGCAAAGCGGTTAGATGCTGAGCTGAAAACCAGCGGTAACACCCGGGTCTATTATTTAAAATACGCCAAGGCCGAAGAGTTGGTACCGGTATTAAAAGGGGTAAGCGAGTCTATTGTTGCCGAAGTACAGGGCGCTACCGGGGCGGCAGGCGCACAGGGCGCCCGGCGGACTCAAGGCTCTGGCCGTGAAATCAGTATCGAAGCGCATGCTGACAGTAATTCTTTAGTAGTTACCGCGCAGCCAGATATGATGCGCTCGTTAGAAGATGTGATCCGCCAGCTGGATATTCGTCGCGCGCAGGTGCTGGTAGAAGCGATTATTGTTGAAGTATTTGAAGGCGATGGTACCGATTTTGGTGTGCAGTGGATTAACGCCAATGCCGGTGGCACTAATTTTAGTAGCGGTAATACTATTCCGATAATTGGCGTGGCAGCTGGCGCTGTTCAGGCCTCGCAAATTACCCGAGGTACAGAACAAACTGTTGCTAATCCAAGTGGCGGTTCAACCACAACACGAACTCCGGACTCCAATCGCGATTATTCCGGACTTGCGACAGCGTTACAGGGGTTAAATGGTGCCTTATTGGGTTTTGTTCAAGGCGATTGGGCTGCTATTTTGCAGGCCGTGCGCACCAGCACCAACTCAAATGTGCTGGCCACGCCGCATATTACTACCATGGATAACCAGGAAGCCTTCTTTTTAGTCGGCCAGGAAGTCCCTGTTATTACCGGCTCAACCACCGGTGCCAACAACACGAATCCGTTTCAGCAGGTTCAGCGCCAGGAAGTGGGTATTAAACTTAAGGTTACCCCACAAATTAACGAAGGTAACGCGGTACAACTGACCATTGAGCAGGAAGTGTCGAGCATTGGCGGCGCTACTGCGGTAGATATCACTATCAATAAACGCGAAATTAAGACCACGGTAATAACCGATGACGGTGCAACCGTAGTGCTGGGTGGATTAATTGATGAAGATGTGCAGGAAAGCGAGTCTAAAGTGCCGCTGCTGGGCGATATTCCGTTTCTGGGGCATTTATTTAAATCGACCAGCGTAACCAAGCAAAAGCGTAATTTGATGGTGTTTATTAAAGCGACTATTGTGCGCGAAGGCTCAGCGATTTCCGGTATTTCCAAAGCGAAATACAACCATATTCGCGCCGAGCAATTATTACGCGATGAAGAGGGTATCCGGTTGATGCCCAATACTAAACAAGTGGTGTTGCCTGAATGGGATGACTCACTGGTACTGCCGCCGACGTTTGACCGCTATATGGAAGAACAGCAACAGAAACCGGCAGAGTCGCAGCCTGCAACCGGAACGCGTGACTGATGGAAAGCCTGGTAGCAGAAGAAGTTAAACCGGTGAGCAGCCGAATCCGGCTGCCGTTCAGTTTTGCCAAGCGCCATGGCGTATTACTGCAACAGCAGCCAAGCGGCTGGCTATTGTATGTGCAACCGACCACCCGACCGGAATCGGTGTTAGAAGTGCGACGCCTGCTGGCGGAGGGCTTTACCGTGAAATCTCTGTCGGCGCCAGAGTTTGAAGCTTTGCTCGAAGCCAGTTATCAGCGCGACTCTTCTGAAGCACAGCAGTTGATGGAAGACATTGGCAATGAAGTTAACCTGGCTTCTCTGGCAGATGATATTCCGGAAACGGAAGACCTGCTGGAAAATGAAGATGACGCACCGATCATAAAACTGATTAACGCCATGCTCGGTGAAGCAATTAAACTGGGCGCTTCTGATATTCATATTGAAACCTTTGAAAAAGCCCTGATTATCCGATTCAGGGTGGATGGTTTACTGCGCGAGGTATTGCGCCCTAACCGCCGACTGTCCAGCTTGCTGGTATCACGGATTAAAGTGATGTCGAAAATGGACATTGCGGAGAAACGGGTGCCGCAGGACGGTCGTATCAGTTTAAGAATTGCCGGACGGGCGGTGGATGTGCGGGTGTCGACCATGCCATCAAGCCATGGCGAGCGGGTCGTGTTACGTTTGCTGGATAAAAACAACTCGCACCTGAACCTGGCCGATTTAGGCATGACCCTGGCCGTGCAACAGGCGTTTTCCAAACTTATTCTAAAACCCCATGGCATTATTCTGGTTACCGGGCCAACCGGTTCCGGTAAAAGTACTACGTTGTATGCCGGGTTAACCGAAATTAATACCAAAGACCGCAACATTCTCACCGTCGAAGACCCGATAGAATATGAACTTGAAGGCGTGGGACAAACCCAGGTCAATACCAAGGTGAATATGACCTTTGCCCGTGGTTTAAGGGCGATACTGCGGCAGGACCCGGATGTGGTGATGGTCGGTGAAATTCGCGATCTGGAAACCGCACAAATAGCTGTCCAGGCCAGCTTAACGGGCCATTTAGTATTGTCTACCCTGCACACCAACACAGCAGCAGGCGCCATTACCCGCTTAGAAGACATGGGTGTTGAAGCGTTTTTGTTATCTTCCAGTTTGCTCGGTGTTTTGGCCCAGCGTCTGGTGCGCACCCTTTGCAGCCATTGTAAAGAACTGCACGAACCGGATAAAGAAGAGCGTAATTTGCTTGGGGTCGGTAAAAAAGAAGGCCAGCACATTTACCGGGCAAAAGGGTGTGAGCATTGCAATTTCACTGGCTACCGTGGCCGTACTGGTATTCACGAGCTGCTGCAGGTGGATGAAACCATTCGCGAGATGATCCACAACGGTAAAGGCGAGCAGTCTATCGAAAAATATGCTCGGGCACATTGCCCCAGTATCCGGGTCGATGGCTTCAGCAAAGTTCTGGCTGGCGAAACCACGCTGGAAGAGGTATTGCGGGTTACCCGTGAGGATGTGTAATGGCCGCATTTGAATACCAGGCGCTGGATTTACGCGGTAAAAAAAATAAAGGGGTGCTGGAAGCGGACAACGCCCGCCACGCCCGGCAGCTGCTGCGTGAGCAAAAGCTGCAGCCGCTAAGTGTGGAGTTGGCGTCACAACAGGAAAAGCTGGTAGCGTCCGGCCGTAAATGGTTAAGCCGCAAGATTTCAGCGTCTGAGCTGGCATTACTGACCCGCCAACTCGCCACTCTGGTCGAGGCCGCCTTGCCGATTGAGAGCGCCTTGCTGGCAGTAGCGGAGCAATGTGAAAAGCCCCGTTTACAAAATATGATGATGGCAGTGCGTTCCAAGGTGGTGGAAGGCTACACGCTGGCCGAAGGGCTGGCAGAGTTTCCACACGTGTTTGATCATTTGTTTCGATCGATGGTCGCGGCAGGCGAAAAATCAGGTCATTTAGAGCAGGTGCTGAACCGGTTGGCCGATTACACCGAGCAGCGTCAACATATGCGTAGTCAGATCCTACAGGCGTTATTGTACCCGATAATTTTAACGTTTTTTGCGGTGCTGGTAATTAGCATTTTATTAGCCGCAGTGGTGCCGAAAATTGTTGGGCAGTTTGAACATATGGGCCAGTCATTGCCCGGTACGACCTTATTTTTAATTGCTGCCAGTGATTTTATTCGCAACTACGGCATCTTAGTATTAGTGGCTTTAATGCTGGGGGCGGTGTTCTGGCAGCGGGCGTTGCGTAAACCTGAGCTTAAATACCGCTGGGACCGCTTTACCCTGCATCTTGGCATGTTTGGCAAGGTCAGCCGCGGACTCAACACCGCTCGTTTCGCCCGCACCTTAAGTATTCTTAATGCCAGCTCAGTACCGCTGTTAGAAGCGATGCGGATAAGTGCGGATGTCCTTGGTAACAGCTATATGAAAGAAGCTGTGGCGGATGCAACCGGCCGGGTGAGGGAGGGGACCTCGCTGCGTAATGCCCTAGAGCAAACGAAAATGTTTCCGCCCATGATGTTGCATATGATTGCCAGTGGCGAGAAAAGTGGCCAGCTGGACAGCATGCTGGAACGGGCCGCTAATTCTCAGGACAAGGAATTCGAGACATTGGTAACGGTGTCTTTAAAAGTGTTTGAACCGGTGCTGGTCTCTGTGATGGCTGGCATGGTGCTTTTTATTGTGATGGCGATATTACAGCCAATTTTAGCGTTAAATAATATGGTAGGTGGATAACATGTTAAGGCAGATACAAAAAGGTTTTACCTTGCTGGAAGTGATGGTGGTTATTGTTATTCTGGGCATTATTGCCAGCATGGTGGTACCTAATTTAATGGGTAATCAGGAGCAGGCAGCCAAACAGAAAGTGGTGGTTGATATTCAGCAGCTGGAAAGTGCCCTGGATATGTATCGCTTGCGCAACGGTTTTTATCCCACCACAGAACAAGGTATAGGGTCTTTAGTTACGGCTCCGACGTCGCAGCCAGCGCCACGGTCATTTCCTGAGGGAGGGTTTATTCGCCGCCTGCCAAAAGATCCCTGGGGTGAAGAATATATTATGGTTAGCCCCGGACAGCTGGGCCGGATAGATGTTTATAGTAAAGGGCCGGATCGGGTCGCCGGTACTGATGATGATATTGGTAACTGGAACCTGGATGAAGCCGATCGTAGTAATAATTAATGGCCGCTAAGCCATTAACGCGCTTAAAGCAACCTGGCTTTACCTTGTTAGAGGTGATGCTGGTGTTGCTAATAATCGGTTTGTTGGCGACTACTGTGGTGGTTAATTTCAGCGGTGACTCACCCGAGCAACGTTTGCAAAAAGAAACCGAGCGGTTTCAGCAGGTTTTTCAGTTTGTTGCCGAAACAGCGATGTTAAAACAGCAGGAATGGGGTCTGGTGCTACAGGAAGGAAGCTACAGCTTTGTCTACTTTGATGGCGAGAAATGGCTGCAGGCCGATGAGCCAAAAGCCGCTGAGCAATATGAGTTGGCAGAGGATATCCGGTTGCAACTGGAACTTGAAGGCCTGCCTGGGGCTGAGCTGAGCCTGTTAAGTCAGCTAAACTGGCAGGATCAGGATGATTTTGATGATGCTGACAACGAACAACCCCCGGTATTGCCTCAGGTGTTTATTTTATCGTCCGGTGAAATCAGTCCGTTTCGGTTAATGTTTCAGTTAGGTGAGCGGCTGGAGCAGGTTAGCCAGACGGTTGGCACCGATTTCACCATTCCGCTTAGTCGTTCTGACGTTGTCACGGTGCGCTGATGAATAACCGTGGTTTTACCTTGCTGGAACTGTTGGTAGCAATGGCCATATTTGCTACCGCTGGTCTGGCGATTATGCAAGCCAGCTCAGGCCATATCCGGGCATTAAGTCAGATCGAAGAATTAACCATCGCCGGTTATGTAGCGAATAATCAATTACAACTGGCGATGATAGAGCCAAACTGGCCACCGCGCGAGCTATTACAAGGTGAAGTTGACATGGCGAACCGGCAGTGGCTGTGGCGCCAGCGGGCCACAACTGTGCCTGATGCCGACCTGCGACAGGTGGTAGTGAGTGTAAGCCTGGCAGAGCAGCCGGACGATGTCTTGCTGCAACTGACAACCTTTATAGGTAAACCCAGTGGTTAAACAACAGGGCTTTACGTTTATTGAGATGCTGCTGGCGACCGCTATTTTTGCCATGGTGGGGTTGGCATCTGTCGCTGTTTTAACCAGTGTTACAAACAGCGATGAGCTGTCCCAGGAAGCAACCGGCCGGATCCAGCAACTGCAGCGCACTATGTTGATGCTGGAGCGTGATTTTATGCAAATAAGTACCCGTTATGTCAGGCTTGATGGCGAAGCACCGGTCGACTACAGGTTATATGGTGAGCAATATTTACTGGAAAGCGAAGATCATGGTTTGAGCTTTACCCGTCAGGGCTGGCGTAATCCAGGGTACATTCTGCCACGAGGCGAAGTGCAACTGGTCGCGTATCGGCTGGAGCAGGGCGAACTGCAACGGCTGTTCAGCTTGTACCCAGATGCCGTAGCAGGCAGTGAGCCGCTGGTGCAGGTACTGCAACAGAATCTGACCGCATTTAGCGTTAGCTATTTACAAGGCGAAGAATGGCTGGAGAAATGGCAGAGCAATGTTATGCCCAAGGCTGTTAAAATTACCCTGACCCATGAATACCTGGGCGAAATAGAGCGCATTTTCAGCCTGCCCGCCGGTATGGTGGTGCAGCGCAGTGTGAGTGCGGCAAATCCGGGTGGAGCCAACCCGCAGAATAACGAGCGCGACAGGCCGGCTAACCCCACTAACCCCGGGCAGCCTAATAACCAAAGACGAGAGCAGCGTTAATGGGCCGCTCACAGCGCGGGGCAGCGCTTATCACTGTATTAATGATTGTGGCTATCGTCGTTGTTATCGCAGTAAACATGACCGGACGGCTGCAGTTACAGTTACAACGCCAGCAAAACTTACAACAGCAACAACAGGCATTCTGGTATGCGATGGGTGCTGAAAACTTTGCCAGGGTGTTACTAAGTCGCAGCTTAAGTGGCCAGGAGACCGTTAACCTGCAACAGGACTGGGCCCAAAGTGGTGCCAGCTTTGTGGTCACTGATGGCAATATCGCTGGTGAGATCTCGGATTTGCAAGCCTGCTTTAATCTGAATGCGTTGCAGCAGGCGGGCCAGCGCGGCCCCTCTGGTCGTATTGAGCAGACCGCAGCGCAGCGCAGCTTTACCCGATTGCTGGAGCTTGCCGCGACAGACTTATCGATGCCGGCAGAATATTTGATGGCAAGAGTACATGACTGGATGGACGAAGACAGTTTACTGAGCACCGCTGGCAGCGCTGAAGAAGACGATTATGCAGCCTTGCAGTTTCCCTATTATACCGCGAACTCATTAATGGTGTCGGTCAGTGAACTGCGCCAGATCCTGGATATTACCCCGGCCGATCTGCAAATGTTGTTACCTTATGTATGCGTGGTTCCGGAAAATAGCCAGTACCAGCTTAATGTTAATACGCTGACTGAAGACACCGCAATATTACTGGCGGCGCTTGTGCCTGAGCTTACCGAAGCCGACGCTATAGATATGATCGCGGAAAGGCCAGAGAATGGCTTTAACAGTATTGATGAGTTGCTGGCTTTGCCGCAGCTGGCAGGAATTGAAATGGCAGATGACGTCAAAGCCTTATTAACGGTAAAATCCAGTTACTTTCAGTTACTCGCCACTACTTCTTATCTGGAAAGTGGTTTCGTGCTAACGTCGATATTCAGAGTTGATGATGAAAATACAGTCAGGGTATTGGCCCGGCGATTTGGAGGCCAGGGGTGAGTGAACAGTTAATTATCCGGTTAGGAAGCCGGGCTGAGCAGACGATAAGCTGGCTGGTCTTTGCCAGCCACAATAGCGAAGTGATTGCCTCTGGTGAAGTGGCCAATGCCGATCAGCTGAGCGAACTGGCCGAACGTGTTGGCAGCCGGCCGGTTATTGCCTTGGTGCCCGCATCAGATGTGGTATTAAAGCAGGTTAATTTGCCCACCCGGCCCACCCGACAAATTCTGCAGGCTTTACCCTTTATGCTCGAAGATGAGCAAGCTGAAGATATTGATCAGCTTTGGCTGGCGCTTGGCGCATTAGAGCAGCAAGAGGGCCAGTATCAGCAACAGGTTGCCGTAGTGCAACGTGAGCGAATGGACGGTTGGCTAAGCTGGTTGCAGGACGCGGGTTTTAATGTGGTGCGGATGCTGCCTGATGCCTTGTTGTTACCTGATAATCCTTTGCCTGCCTGTATTGAACTGAATAACCAATGGCTGATAAAACAGGGGCCCTGGCAGGCGAGCGCCATCGATAATAGCTGGTGGCCTCAGTATCTGGCATTAGCTGCCTTGCCCAATATTGCCAGCTATAGTCCGTGGCCGCACGATATTATGCAATCCCAGCAAAGTATGGAGCCAGAGCTGCCACTGGTGTTATTGGCCCGCCAGCTGCCGCATATCAGTTTTACCTTGCTGCAAGGGCCCTATGCCCCGAAACGACAAACCAACAAACACTGGCAGCAATGGCGGAGCAGTGCCGTGCTGGGTGTAATTTGTCTGGTAACTTATTTAGTGGTGCAGGGGTTTTCTATCTGGCAACTGGACAGACAGCTAACCCAGGTACAACAGCAAAGCCTGAGTGGTTACCAACAAGCGTTTCCCGGCGAAACCATTGTCAATTTGTCGCGGCAGATTGAGCAAAAGCTGGCAGCGGCAGGTTTAGGCGGTGAAACGGTTAATTTTTTAACCCTGTTAGATGCACTGCAACGACAATTAGCAGAAGTTGGTGATATAAAAATAGATACTTTACGGTTTGATGCTACCCGCACTGAATTACGTTTTTCAGCAAATGCCGGTGGTTTTCAGAATTTTGAACGTTTAAAAACTGCGCTGGAAAGTGCCGGTTATGAAATTGAGCAGGGCGCCTTAAGCAATGATGGTGCCCGGGTACAAGGCACTGTAGTAATGCGGAGCAGAACATGAAGCAGCAAATACAAACCTGGTGGACTGGATTAGCGGCTCGCGAGCAACAGCTGCTGAGTATCGCAGCGGTAGTGCTGAGTATCGGCGCGCTGTACTGGTTTATCTGGCAACCTTTGCAGCAAGGTTATAGCAGCAAGCAAAGCGCTTTACATCAGGCGCAGATGCAGTTGCTGAAATTTCAGCAGGCGCTGCCTCAATTACAGCAGGCCAATACCAGCCAGGGACGGGTTGGCGGCAGTCTGGCTCAGATAGTCAGTAACAGCTCACGTACCTACAATATCCGGGTAAGCCGGATGCAGCCGCAAAATGATCAGTTGCAACTGGTATTAGAAGATGTGCCCTTTGAACAGCTGTTACGATGGGTGGCGCAATTACAAAATAATAATGGTGTAAAGCTGGTCAGTCTGGATATCGCCAATACCGATAGCAGCGGCATTGTAAGGGTACGACGGATGGTAATCGAATAATATGAAGTATTGGAAATTATCGCTAACAGCATTTCTCGCTTATCTGGTTTTTATGTTGTATTTGCTGCCTGCAGCCTGGGTGCTGCATTGGGTTGGGCTGCCGCCTAATGTTAAACTTGGCCCGGTACAAGGCACGGCATGGCAGGGTTCAGCAAGCATAGCGCAATACCAGAATTTGCAGTTTCAACAATTACGCTGGCATTTTAATGGCTGGTCGTTATTTAGATTAGCACCACAAGTGACGGTGACCGCCGGTAGTATTGGCGAGCGTGACCACCCCTATGCACAAGCCAGTCTGGCGTATAGCTTTAGTGGCCTGCAAGTGCAGCAAGCGTTGCTGCGTATACCGGTTAGTCAGCTGTTACCATTACTGGAGCTGCCGTTGCCGGTGGCAGCGACGGGCGAGTTGATGGTTGAGGTGCAGGACTTCCAGCAAGGTAAGCCCTGGTGCAACAGCCTTGCCGGGAACGCCAGTTGGCTGGATGCGCGGTTGCAACCCCCTACCGGAACCTGGCTTGAGCTAAACAGTATTGTCGCCGACTTGCGCTGTGAGCAAGGCAGCCCTGTGCTGATAACCGATGGTGAAAACAGCCTCGGCCTGGCCGTCACCGCGGGCGTCGAAAACAGCAGACTAACGGTAAATGGCAGTTTAAAACCCGACCCCAGCCTGCCCAGCGAAGTGCATCAGGCGATGCAGTTTGTTGGCCGGGCCGATGCGCAGGGTCGCTACACCATAAAGTTCTAATTCAGCTAAGAGGATAGAATGCCTTACCCGGCAGTTTGGCGCAGTTTTGAGTTAGCCAGAATATCTTGTAGTAGCGGCGTGTAGTCAGTGATCGCCGGAAACTCGGTAATGATTCTGGTTTGCTGCTGACTATCCGGATTAGCCACTGCCAGCAAATGTTGAATGCCGAAGTTTTGGGCGGCGGTCAGAATGGGCAGGCTGTCATCGACAAATAAGGTGGTGTCATTATTAAAGCCAAGCCGTTGTTGCAGCTTTTGCCACAGTGCCCAACTCTCTTTGGTTACGCCAAATTCGTGGGTAGAAATAAGAGTGTCGATATATTTAGCTAAATCGGTACGTTCCAGTTTCAGCGATAGGCTGTCAGGGTGTGCATTGGTCACCAGCACTACCTCGCGACCGGATTGCTTGAGCGCGGTTAAAAACGCTGGAACGTCGGGGCGCATCTGAATTTTGTCCATCACTTCACGTTTCAGCTCAGTAATTGGCAGTTGCAACCGTTCTCCCCAATAATCCAGACAGTACCACTGCAGCTTACCGTTAAGTTCTGCGTATTCGCTTTGTAACTGTGCTTTAGCGTCTGCCAGACTGATACCACTAATCTCGGCCCAGCGTTTTGGCAAATGTTCCAGCCAGAAGTGGTTGTCAAAATGTAAGTCTAGTAAGGTACCATCCATGTCCAGCAATACGGTATCAATTTGTGACCAGTCCAGCATAGGTTTTTCCTGTCATTCGTTTTATAGTAGCCGCAGTAGATTGTAACAGAGGCCAGGTCATGACGCAGCGCCACCCAAACAAACAAGTACCGGAAATTCTGGCACAGGAAATCGTCGCCCAAAGCAGACTGTTTAAAATAGAGCAGTTGCAGTTACGCTTTAGCAATGGTGCAGAGCGGACTTACGAGCGGATGCGCGGTTCTGGTCGCGGTGCGGTAATGATCGTAGCCTGTCCGGATCCTGAACACTTTTATCTGATCCGTGAGTACAGTGCTGGTACCCATGATTATCAGCTCGGTTTCCCCAAAGGGCTGATTGACCCAGGGGAAGATGTGCTGGCAGCTGCCAACCGGGAGCTCAAAGAAGAAATTGGCTTTGGTGCAGGCCGTTTTATTACATTAAAGTCTCTGGCGCTCGCTCCGGGATATTTTAATGCTACAATGCATATAGTTCTGGCGTTCGATTTGTATCCTGAGCAACAAGAAGGTGACGAACCCGAACCGCTTGAGTTAATCAGTTGGGCGCGCGGTAACAGTGACCTGTTATTGCAGCAAGTCGATTTTACCGAAGCACGGAGCGTCGCTGCCCTGTTACTGGCACAGCAATACCTGGAAGCAAACCCGGATGTTTTTAAGCAAACTGCTTGAGAGTGTAAAACAGACCGCCCGTGAAGCCGGCCAGCATTTATGGCAGCTGTATCAAAGTGGTGACTTTGTTGCGGAAATGAAAGCCGACACCAGCCCGGTAACTACTGCCGACCTTGCTGCCAACGCCTTAATTATTTCCCGCTTGTCAGACTTGACGCCGGATATTCCGATAATTTCTGAAGAAACTACCATAATTCCCCTGGCGCAGCGTCAGCATTGGCCGCGCTATTGGTTAATTGACCCAATGGATGGCACGCAGGAGTTTGTCGCCCGCAGTGGCGATTTTGCCGTAAGCATTGCGTTAGTTGAACACGGCTGGCCCGCCCTGGGGGTAATTTACTGGCCAAAAGAAGATATTTTATACTACGCCACCCGAGGCCATGGCTCATTTAAACAACAGCGCAATTTAATTAACCGGATGCAGGTGCATCAGCACCAACAAGGTGAAGTGCTGCGTATTGCGATAAGCCGGCGTCAGCCATTACAACCTATCATCGCTTTGCTAAGTGAGCGCCAGAGTGTTGAATACATCCCGCTGGGCAGTTGCTCGCTGAAAAGTTGCCTGGTGGCAGAAGGTAAAGCCGACTGCTATCTAAGGTTAGGTCCTACCGGTGAATGGGATACCGGCGCGGTGCATATTATCGTGGAAGAAGCGGGCGGAAAAATTCTCGATAGTCAGTTTTCCCCGTTGAGTTACAATCAGCGGGAAACTCTGGCAAACCCCGATTTTATGGTGATAGGCCAGGCCCAGCTGCCGTGGCGGGAACTTATTCAAGCCAAACCAACTACCAGGCCACTTTTGTCATAAACAGCCATTTATTTTGCATAACTTTGCTATAGGCCAAGCCTGGCGTGGTTTTCTACGATTATTGCCGTATTCACAACTATCTTTTTTGCCGTCGAAACGCTAAGATACCGAAGTATTTTTTGCGCAAAAACCAGGCTTTTGCGCAAAAAATAACATAATTAATAAGTCCGCTAGAGACTGCACCCTTACCTACAGTACCCTTAGGAGTTACATCATGTCCGATCTGGATCTGGGCCAATACGGCATTACAGATGTCACGGAAATCGTTTATAACCCATCGTACGATTTACTGTTTGCGGAAGAAACCCGCAGCGATCTGCAAGGTTATGAACAAGGCAAACTGACCAAACTGGGCGCGGTTTCGGTTGATACCGGTATCTTCACCGGCCGCTCACCTAAAGACAAATATATTGTTCGTGACGATACTACCCGCAATACGGTGTGGTGGTCAGATCAAGGTAAAAACGACAATAAGCCCATCAGCACTGAAGTATGGACTGACTTAAAGTCACTGGTAACCCGTCAGCTTTCTGGCAAGCGTTTATTCGTCGTTGATACCTACTGCGGTGCTAATGCTGATACCCGGTTAGCAGTGCGCTTTATTACCGAAGTCGCGTGGCAGGCACATTTTGTAAAAAACATGTTTATCCGGCCCAGTGATGAAGAACTGAAAAGCTATAAGCCAGACTTTATCGTTATGAACGGTGCTAAGTGTACCAATCCAAACTGGCAGCAACAGGGCTTAAATTCAGAGAATTTTGTGGCCTTTAACCTGACAGAGCGTATTCAGTTAATTGGCGGTACCTGGTACGGCGGCGAAATGAAAAAAGGTATGTTCTCAATGATGAACTACTTTTTACCGCTGCAGGGAATTGCTTCCATGCATTGCTCGGCCAACGTGGGTAAAGCAGGTGATGTTGCAGTATTTTTCGGCTTATCTGGCACCGGCAAAACAACCTTATCTACCGATCCTAAGCGGCAGCTGATTGGTGATGATGAACACGGTTGGGATGATGACGGCGTATTCAATTTTGAAGGTGGCTGCTATGCAAAAACCATCAATTTGTCGCAGGAAAACGAGCCAGATATTTACCAGGCCATTCGCCGCGATGCACTGTTGGAAAACGTTAGCGTAGCCAATGACGGTTCTATCGACTTTGACGATGGTTCGAAAACCGAAAATACCCGGGTGTCCTACCCCATCTACCATATCGACAACATTGTCACACCGGTATCTAAAGCAGGCCACGCAAAGAAAGTTATTTTCTTAACCGCGGATGCCTTTGGCGTGTTGCCGCCGGTATCAAAACTGACTAAAGAGCAGGCCAAGTATCACTTTTTATCAGGTTTTACTGCCAAACTGGCCGGCACCGAGCGCGGCATTACTGAGCCAACTCCTACTTTTTCCAGCTGTTTTGGCGCGGCCTTTTTAAGCCTGCACCCAACGAAATATGCTGAAGTGTTGGGTAAGCGCATGGCAGATTCAGGTGCCGAAGCCTATCTGGTCAATACCGGCTGGAACGGTACTGGCAAGCGTATCTCCATTAAGGCTACCCGTGCCATTATCGATGCTATTTTAGATGGCAGCATTGAGAATGCTGAATTTGTGCAGTTGCCCTACTTTAACCTGGCGATGCCAACGCAGTTGCACGATGTAGAAGAGGGGATTCTGGACCCACGCGCGACTTATAGTAACCCGGCAGACTGGGAAACCAAAGCAACAGACTTAGCCAAGCGTTTTGTTGATAACTTTACCAAGTTTACCGATAACGCCGAAGGCAAGGCGTTAGTGGCCGCTGGCCCGCAACTGTAATTCTATTGGTTGGATAGTATAAAACAGGCCGCTTTTGCGGCCTATTTTATTTTATGTGGGTTAGCAACTTAATCGTTTTTTCTATAATATTCCGTTAAATCAGGTGCAAAAGAATATATATTGCCTAGAGTTAAGGAAAAGTATGGTAAACAGGTTTAGAAGTTAACTTATTCGCTCTGCCTGCTATATGCGGGTGTTAATTATGTAATTCAGCACACACTGGGGTGACAGATGTTGCGGTCTATATCAATTCAAAAACGATTACTGGTAGCCTTTGGTTCTTTAGCGCTGCTTATGGCCATTAGCGGTATATTCAGTTTACGGAGTTTGTCTGAGGTACGGGCTCAGGCTAATTTCGTTGAAACTACAGTTGTATCAGGCTTGTCTGGCATAGGTACTCTGGGCACTGATATAAATCGGAACAGAGCGTTAACGTTACGGCTAATGTTGGCAATTGATATCCGTGAGGAGGAGGGCACCTTCGAAAGTATCCAAAAACTTAGAGAAGAAATTGTAAGTACTGAAAAGCCCTATGAAGAAACAATATTTGACCCAGCAGAACAGATAATTTTCGATAAATATCTTGCCGCAAGAAAACAATACTTTGATCTTCAGGATGTCGCTTTAGACTTTTTGCGTAAGGAGGAGTTGGGTGCGGCACAGGATTTATTAGATCAGATGAATCCGGTAGCTGATGAAATAGCTCAATCGTTAGTTAAACTAAAAGATATTAACGAACAAGCCGCCAGAGAAGCGCGCGCCTCGGCTATAGACACCTTTGCGGCCACCAAAGTAGCAGCAATAATCATAATTATTGTCGTTTTAGCAATTGCTATGACAGTATCATTTTTAATTTCACGAAGTATCAGTGTGCCGTTGTCTCATTCCGTTGCCTCAGCACGATTTATTGCTGATGGCGATCTTACCCAGCACGTTTCGGTGGATGGCAGTGATGAGCTAACTGAGTTATCGCAGGCATTGCAGCAAATGCAGCGAAAGCTGCGAGATGCCATTGGCCATATTGCCAGCTCATCAAACCAACTGGCCTCTGCAGCTGAAGAGCTAAATGTGGTGACAGATGAGTCGGCCAAAGCACTGCTGCTTCAGAACGATGAAGTGCAGCAAGCGGCAACGGCTATTACTGAAATGAGCTCGGCGGTCGACGAAGTTGCGGGCACGGCATTAAAAACCTCTGAAGCGTCATCACAGTCTGCCGGATTGGCCAGAGATGGTACTCAGAAAGTGGTGCAAACCAGCAAAGTAATTGAAAAAATGAATGCTGAAGTGCGCCAGAGTACACAGGTGATTAATACCCTGGCAGAAAAAGTCTCGTCAATTAATCAGGTGTTGGAAGTGATCCGCAGCGTGGCTGATCAAACCAATTTACTGGCGCTGAACGCGGCCATTGAAGCAGCACGGGCCGGTGAAGCCGGTCGGGGTTTTGCAGTGGTGGCGGATGAAGTGCGCAGTCTGGCTTACCGGACGCAAACCTCTACCGGCGAAATTGAACAAATGATTCAGCAGGTTCAATCTTCCGCGAAGGAGGCCGTTGATGCGATGCAGTTAATCAGTGGCAATGCAGACAATGCACAAAGCGTAGCAAAGTCAGCGGCAGATGCGCTGGAGCTGATTGCTGAGAATATTTCCGCCATTAGCGATCAAAACCATGTCATCGCCGGAGCGGCCGAAGAGCAATCAAAAGTCGCGCGTGAAATTGACCGCAATATTGTCACCATCAGTGATTTAGCCTCACAAACAGCGGATGGCTCCAGCCAGACCAGCGCCAGTGCCAGTGAGTTAACCCGCCTGGCAGTTGAACTGAATGAGCTGGTCAGTAAGTTTAAGGTTTAGATGTCAAAGGGTGAGGTATTAAGATAAGTAAAACAGGCCGCAATTGCGGCCTGTTTTACTGATGTTAGTTAATCATCCGAAAGATTTTTTAAACGATGTTCCCAGCGACGTTTGGCAAAGCGGCGCATATTCGGAATGTCATCGGTTTCATCCATTATCGGTTGGCCAATAATGGTTTCGATAACATCTTCCATGGTAACCAGGCCCAGCCAGCTGCCGTACTCGTCGTACACCAGACACATATGCTGGCGTTCATGCATCAGCTGAGTCATTAAATGCTCGGCGTTCATTTTATCGGAGATAACCTTAACCGGTTTCATGATATCCGCCACGACCTGCTGGTCTGTAATATTTAACAGGTCATAGCGAAACACAATACCCAGTGGCGACTCGTCTTTATCCAGTACTGGGTAACGTGAGAATTGTCCTACTTTTACCCGTTCGGTAAACTCTGCTAACGGCTCGTCCGGACTGGCACTTTCACAAACGGTGCGCGGGGTCATAATATCGCGTACTTTAAAGTCATGCAGATCGAGAATATTGGCAATAACGCGCTGTTCATCCTCATCCAGTTTATTCATTTCCCGGCCCAGCACGGTAAGCGCTTTAATCTCCTGGCGCAAATCAGGTTCGTGATTGGTGCCACCGAATAGCTTCATTAATTGGTCCGACAGCCAGATAAAGGGCCGCAGTACAGTGATCATAATTTTCAGGGTGAAAGGCAGAATGGGCGCCAGCGCCGGCCAGTAACGGGCACCAATGGTTTTCGGGATAATTTCAGACAATACCAGAATAAGCAGGGTCATCACGGCAGAGGCGATACCCAGATAGCCATCACCAAACACCAGCGTCACCTGGGCACCTACGCCTGTAGCGCCAACGGTGTGAGCAACGGTATTCAGGGTCAAAATAGCCGCCAAGGGCTGATCAATTTTATCTTTTAATACTTTAAGTTTTTGATAAAGATTAGGATTTTGTACTTTTTGCTGGGCAATATAACTTGGGGTTACCGATAGTAATGCCGCTTCCAGAATGGAGCAAATAAACGATACCGCGATAGATAGAACTGCAAACGCAATTAACAGGCTCATACAGGTTGGTTACAACACTCCACTTTGAATCCAAGGCGGCAGTATAAAATGGGTGATACAAAAAAGCGAGTCAGCATTGTGCTAACTCGCTCAAGTTCACTGCTGAAGTTATAATTCGGTAACCTGATAAACCGTCACACTGCCACTTACTTCGTTACCGATAATCAGTAAGGGGTTACTATTCGGACTGTCGCTTGCCGATACAAACTTAATGCTCTCCGGACCAAGGTCGCCGGTAAGGGGTACCTCGGTGCAGTCCAAGCCCTCGGTCGGGTCGCATGGGTTAGCTAAATCGTCATCCAGTTCAAATTCGGTGCTAAAGTCACGGTTAATATAGTGACTAACAAATGCAGCCTGAAACGGGTTGGTCACATCATAGATGAATAGATCGCCAGAGCGCTCCTGAGCAATAAATGCGTAAGTGCGGCCTTCAATGTTACCAACATCAATGGCTTCGGGTTCGCCACCTTTGTCGTCAGAGCGGTTATCACCCTTGTTTTCAGTATGAGCACTGTTAAAGTTATTCCCTAATATCGCAGCAGAGATCCGGCCAAAATCGTCACCTGAATCATAAACCATATTAATGTTCTGATCCCAGATAGAGAAAGAACGCGCACCGTAGCTATAAAGCTTCGTTACCACGCCGTCGTTATCAGGATCGACCATTGCGGCAGAGACCTTTAAGCGGCCCAAGCCATCATCGCCGCCGGTAGTGTCATATAACGCCTGCAACTCAGTATTGAACGTTTTATTCAATTCATCCGGGTCAATAATGTCGGCAGCACGAATATCTTCGGAGTAGGCATCCCAATCGCGAGAGTCACCTTCGTTGGCAGATACAATAAAGGTGGCGCCGTTCCACTGGTACGAGGCAATACTGTCAGGCTGGTACATTCCGTAAACGTTGGGCAGTTTAGCAAATGAAGCGACTTCGTCTTTATTGGTATAATCAATCAAATATTGGCCCCAGTCTTTAAAACCCAAGGCTTTTACTTCAATGGTCATTGCCTCGAGGTCGATAATACCAATAGCGTTTGCTTCTTGCAGCGATACCCAGGCTTTTTTGCTATCTGCTGCGACAGTGATGTACTCAGGTTCTAAATCCTGGGCAACGGTGGTGCCTGCCGGGCCGGCGAATTTAACCCCAGCAGCTTGCAATAATGCCCGACGTTTGACGTCAGTGTCGAAGTCGCTGGCAGAGACTAAGTCAGAGCTGAACACCATGTCTGTCGTTAAATTAACAGTGGTGGCAAGATCTGCCGGAACTCCATCAGCAAAATTAATCACGGAAATGCTACCTTCCGGATCAAACATGTAATCGGTATCGGGTTCGCCTTCATTAGCTACCAGTACCTTGCTACCATCTGGAGTAAAAGTCAGCATGTCAGGTAAGGCACCGACACTCACTGCTTTAATAAAACTGCCTTCGCCCATCGCGTTCAGGGTATAAAATAATACGACACCGTTGTTGGTTTTGACTGGCGCGGCGAGCGCAATCGCCAGTAAATCTCCATAAATTGCTATCGAATTGGCTTCGCCCAGTAACACATCAATATCGGCACCGGTAGCATCTTTAACCGTAACGGTATCAGCAAAAGTGAACGGAACGGAGCTGAGGCTATCATCGGTAATGCCATTGCCCACAGCCGTTATTGGTAAATTGGTTAAATTGATAACCTCAATCTGGTTATCGGCAGAGTTGATGGCAAAAGCGGAGTTTGATGTTTTGTGAAACTGGACGATTTCGGCAGCTGACTTACCATAAATACCAGTATTAAAGCGGCCTACCACTTCTATATTTAGTGCGCGTGGCAGGTTTTTACCGGGCTGACCGGCTTGGCCTGATTCACCAACCGGACCGGCCGGGCCTGCAGCCCCAACGGCACCATCGTCGCCATCCAGTGTACAACCCGACATTATAGTAATAATACTAAGCGTAAGTAATGAGCGTTTTAACATGCTGATGTCCCTGATTTCATTGTTAAAAGTTAAATAACTAATGAGTCAGTTTCAGCATGGCTGGTGACAGTGGCATGAAAACAAGATGATCTTTTTATGACGGCAACTTTTATCCAGCGTGTTGCTGGATAAAAAGTTGCTTTGGCATCAGGTTGACGGTTTCATGTAACTCTGAATACACAATTACCACTTCGCCGTTTCTTAGCTGGCGTTTAACGGCCGCCACTTTTTCTGGAAGGGATACTTCCTGCTCGCCATAGTCGGTACCTTCGCGCAGCACATAATATTCGATCAAATTATTTAGGGTATCCTCAGCAATATCGGTGTAGGGAATAATCATAAGTGCAACTGTTGTTTAATAAAGGCGGGAATACGCTGATTGAGCCAGAACTGTGGTTTTAGCACACTGCCATAAACAAAACCAACATGTCCGCCGCCACTGGTTAGCTCATAATGAATATGGCTGCTTAGCTCGTCAGTTTTTGGAATGACTTCATCGCTCAAGAAAGGGTCGTCTTTGGCATGAATAATTAAGGTTGGGATCTGAATGTGACGTAAAAATGCCATGCCGCTGGCGCGCTGATAATAGTCCTGGGCATTTTTAAACCCATGAATAGGCGCCGTAAAGTACTCATCGAACTGTTCAATACTGGCAAAACCCTGGATCTGTTCAGGCGTTAAGGGCAGCGGGAAATCATTAAATTGCTGCAATTTTAACAAAGTACTGCGTTTTAACCGGCCCAGCAGATAACGCTGATACAGCTTGCTGCTGCCGGTGTTAATGCGCTTGGCGCAGGCCGCTAATGACAATGGCGGGCAGACTGCAACGGCTGCCGCTAAAGGATTTTGTGCTGCTTGCTCACCGCAATATTTGAGCAATACGTTGCCACCCAGCGAATAACCAACCGCGACCAAAGGCCGCTTCGGATAACGCTGCTTTATATCTTTTATTACCAATGCGGCATCAGCGGTATCGCCACTATGGTAAGCCCTGGGTAGTTTATTGGGTTTACCGTTGCAACCGCGAAAATGCAGCAATACGGCCGACCAGTTAAGCGTACGGCACTGTGCCAGCATCGCCTGAATATAATGGCTGTTAATATCTCCGGCCAGGCCATGCAATAAAATAAGCAGTGGCGTGTTATCGCTGGCGCTTGCACAGTGCAACCAGTTTAGCTGCAGCTCATCACCATCTGGCAGGCTGAATATCTCGGCTTCGGTAGTTAGCTGCTGCTTAGGGCTTAAATACTTGGCAAATATCGTTTGCAGGTGGGCATGCTTTAACCACCAGGCTGGCTGAAACGGTGGATGAACAACTGGTCTGAGCTGAGCTTGCAAATGTATGTATCCTGATAAACAATGGTTTAAATTTT